>NZ_CACA01000232.1:0-5111 GCF_000180455.1 Kamptonema sp. PCC 6506 | reverse complement strand
GAGCTACTACTTCATTAGGATTGATACTGGATAGTCTTGCTACTAAGGGTTGTGCGTCCTGTCCGCCCCGTTCTAGGATGGTTAAATGGTCAGTATCTAAAAGGTACATTTTAATCTGTAGGAAGTTGTTCGGAATCCTGTTGCAAAGATTGGCGATACTCTTTTCCTAACTGCATCGCTTCCTCAAATGCTGTACTTTTAGCAAAGGTTCCTGTAATTTTTTGCCACCAAGGATTTGAGGTAGCAGCGCTGATGGGAAGTAAATTCTTGAGATGCGCTACTTCTGTTTCTAGTTGGGCAACTCTTTCTTCTAGTTTTGATGTTGACATTATTAAGTTCGAGATGTATGGCTTTTGCTATTATAGCGCTGTTGACTTAGATTCCAAGTAGCGATCGCATTTTTCATCCTACTAAGAGTATCACCTTCACACTCCTCATTCTCCAGAACTTCTATCCAATCCCCTCTACCAAGTTACTCTCCTAGAAAGCATAAAATTAACGACTCTCAACACGCCTAAAGGTGATACCCTCGCCACTAGAACTAAATGTATTTGCATCAATAATTGTTAACCGATCTGGCGTTGTACTACTTGCTGGATTATTTGGATATCCAGCAACGAAAGTAACAGAGAAAGAGCTTCCCTTAGAAACATTGCTTGGTATTGATCCAAAGAATGTACGAGACCCAGACGGTACACATCTATCTCCCCCACTGTTTATTTTGGTTGCAACAAGGGAGTTACCATTAACTGTAATATTGATCTGCTCCGTGTGATTTGTCCCTCTGGGACACTGATAGCCTTTTGCAATCCATGTACCAATGAACATCTTTCGCCAGTATTCTTCCCTGACTCTTGATGTCCAACCTTGACAATTGTTTACTACCCCTCCATAGATACCATCATTTGGTGTGCGAAACTCACAACGGTTGGGAAGAACTGCTGTTCCGCCTGCCAAAACAATTTTAACTACATCAGGATCGTAACGTTCACTATCAATCGGAACAAAGTTGTCAACTCTGCCACCGCTGGCTTCTCGACCAGTTCTGATAGCTTCTTGGGGGTACTTGAATCTGCCTGTTGGGCCAAAACCTATGTTGTCCACAACTCTTCCATTGTTACAGAAGAATATCTGTTCATGAGCAATCTCAACGTTGAGTCTATCTCCTACTGGACTATTGGGACGATTTCCATCAAGTCCTCCCCTACCCCATGCCCCTTGAGAAAGAGGGTGCTGAGCAAACACAACATATCGCCCACCTTGACTACAGATACGTTGTTCGGTCAATGATTGTGCTTGGATTACCGCAGGAAAACAGACCTGAACCAGTATCCCGATTCCTAAAAAAACAGGCAAGTTTTTCATTGATATTATGCAGAGTAGAAATAAAATTAACGTTTCTACCAAATCATAGATATGATAGACCGATCGCTCAAAACTGAAAAGGGAAAAAAGACGGAAAAAGACGGGTATTTCTAAGATTAGGATAAAAGACGGATAAAGGCGGATAAAGACGGATAAAGTCGGCTATACTAACTTATAGTTCTCTGACAACCCTAATGATGGACACTGCCAATATCTTGCAATTTGTAGATGAAGTGGTATGCGCTAAAACAGGCAAGCGTTTAAATGACTTGCAGCGCGGAATTATCGAGGGAATACTGAAACGACAAAAGTATTCTGATATCGCAGAGAGTTATGGTTGTACTGCGGGTCATGCTAAGGATGTCGGTTACAAGCTTTTGCAAATGTTATCTGATGTTTTTGGCGAATCAGTTGATAAACGTAATCTTAAATCTGTCCTAAAACGAAAATCAACTATAAATATTGCTTTCAATAATAGTAATAATATTGAGGGAAATATCAACACGATTAATTATATTAATGCTTGCTCAGAACTACCCAATGTTACCCCAGATAAAAGCCAGCCTTCGACTCCTGACTTTCACGACGGTACAAATCAAGTTAAAATTGAAATGGTTGGTAAATTACGACAGTTGGGATTGAGCGATGAGCAAATTGCAGAGGTGGTAGGGTTAGCCTTGGAGGTAGTGAAAAAGATAGATTGAAAAGAATGAATTTATTTTCCGATCGCCAGTCTCAGCGTTCTCTTAACATCACGATTCTACTTTTAAGATAGATACACTTAGCCCCCAAATAACCGAGTTATAATAGTATATGGAACTCCTAAATTATAAACTTATATGCCATCCACTAAAACGTTACCTCTAGTTAAAAATCCCGAACGCCTAGAAAGCCGCCTCAAGGAAATTCCCCCCGTTCCCGGCGTTTATTTGATGCGAGATGAAAGCGATCGCATCCTCTACATCGGCAAATCTAAAAAACTCAGATCCCGCGTGCGTTCCTACTTCCGTGAAAGTGGAAATATCAGTTCCCGCATTGCAATGATGGTGCAACAAGTATGCGAAATAGAATTTATTGTCACCGATACGGAAGCGGAATCTTTAGCACTAGAAGCTAATCTCGTCAAGCAACATCAACCATACTTTAATGTCCTGCTGAAAGATGATAAGAAATATCCCTATTTGTGCATCACTTGGTCGCAGGAATATCCCCGCATTTTCATTACCCGCAAACGCACTTCTGGAAATCAAAAAGACCGTTATTATGGCCCTTACGTCGATACAGGCGCACTGCGGAGTACGCTGCATCTAATTAAGCGGATTTTTCCTTTGCGGCAACGGCCACAACCACTATTTAAAGATAGACCTTGTATTAACTACGATATTGGTCGCTGCGTTGGCGTTTGTCAAGGGTTGATTGCAGTTGAAGAATATCGTAAAATGATGCTGAAAGTCGCGATGATTTTCCAGGGAAGGACTCAAGAATTGATTGAAAGTTTGCATTCACAAATGGACCAGGCGGCGGCAGATTTGAATTTTGAAACTGCTGCTCGGATTCGCGATCAAATTAAAGGTTTACAGTCTTTGAGTGCGGATCAAAAAGTATCTTTGCCTGATGATACGGTTTCCAGAGATGCGATCGCACTTGCTAATGATGACCGACACGCTTGTATTCAATTATTCCAAATTAGGGCGGGTCAGCTAGTAGGAAGATTGGGATTTATTGCTGAGACTACCCCCCCACCCCCCCTTACTAAGGGGGGCTTAATGATGATTTATCTTCTGATTCATCCCCCCATTTACGAAGGGGGGGGAAGAGGGGGGGTTAGAACTTGGAGCTATTTTACAGCGAGTCTTAGAAGAACATTATCAAAATGTAGAATCAGTGGAAATTCCATCTGAGATTTTAGTGCAGTATGAGTTACCAGAGGGAGAGATATTAGCAGATTGGTTAAGCAGTCATAAAGGGCGAAAAGTGAGTATTGTCGCACCGCAGCGGCAAACTAAGGCAGAATTAATTGAGATGGTAGAACGTAATGCTGAATATGAATTAGCAAGGATGCAAAAATTAGGCGATCGCAACTCTCAAGCAATGCAAGATTTAGCAGAAATTCTTGATTTGCCAGAGTTGCCACACCGTATAGAAGGTTACGATATTTCACACATTCAAGGTTCTGATGCAGTGGCTTCTCGCGTCGTATTTATTGATGGTTTGCCAGCAAAACAACACTACCGTCATTACAAAATTAAAAATCCTGAAGTTAAATCCGGTCATTCTGATGACTTTGCCAGTTTAGCGGAAGTTATTGGTCGTAGATTTGGAAAGAAGAAGGAAGAAGAAAGAGGAATAAAAGCCGAAGGATTTAGCGATATAGTGGATAAACCAGATTTAATTATGATTGACGGTGGAAAAGGTCAATTGTCCGCAGTAGTGGAAGTTTTGCGGGAGATGAATTTGCTAGAAGAATTGCGAGTGGTGAGTTTAGCTAAGCAGCGAGAAGAGATTTTTTTGCCCGGAGAATCTTTACCTTTAGCTACTGATTCCGAACAGCCAGGAGTGCAGTTATTGCGGCGTTTGCGCGATGAAGCTCATAGATTTGCTGTGAGTTTTCACCGCGATCGAAGAAGTGATAGGATGAAGCGATCGCGATTAGATGAAATTCCCGGTTTGGGACATCATCGCCAGAAACAATTGTTAGCACATTTTCGCTCTGTTGACTATATTCGTTTGGCAACTCTAGAACAACTGGCTGAGGTTCCTGGGATTGGGCCGCGTTTAGCGCAGGAAATTTACGATTATTTCCACCCTTAAAACCCTATTTCCAGACTGTTTAAATGCGTAACAGCTTAGGACTTGACTTATTCGCAGAAAACTTAAACTCAAGAAAGAGGAGCGCACCCTCACTGTTCCAATGTCCTCAAGCGGGTATGCTTCTCCCTAACTTAATCATCCCTTAGAGAGGAGACATTCTGCCGAGGAGTAAGTTATCTTAATTCCCAAACTTTAATCGAGAGGAAAAGCCTGTGGTTCCCTTACGCGATGAGAATCCCACCACTATTACGCCTTATGTCACCTATGGACTGATTGCTGTTAATATATTGGTGTTTATCTACGAACTAACTTTACCAGAGGGGCAACTAACTCGATTCTTCTACTCGTGGGCTGTTGTTCCTTGTCAGCTTACTGATATCTGCCCGGTGTCTATACCAGCATCTCCTTTTCCAGAATGGGTGACATTAATTACTTCCCAATTTTTACATGGAGGTTTTCTTCACGTCGCTGGGAATATGCTATTTCTGTGGATATTTGGCAACAACGTAGAAGACCGTTTAGGTCATGTCAAATTTATCGTATTTTACCTAGCTTGTGGTGTGTTGGCTTCCTTAACGCAGTGGTATTTCTCCTCTGCATCTCAGATTCCTTCCTTGGGGGCTAGCGGTGCGATCGCGGGCGTTATGGGAGCCTATATTCTCAGATATCCTAAAGCTAAAGTTCTCACATTACTTCCCTTGGGTATATTTTTTACTACTGTGCGAATCTCTGCTTTCTGGTTTTTAGGGTTTTGGTTTTTACAGCAAGCATTTTATGGTGTCGCTTCGGTGAATGCCCCGGCAAATATTGGTATGGAAGGGGGAGGAATTGCTTATTGGGCACACGCTGGCGGATTTGTATTCGGAGCTTTACTCAGCCCTCTGTTAGGGTTATTTTCAGAAGAGTGATTAAGGAATTGGTAATGGGTAATTGGT
>NZ_CACA01000233.1:0-829 GCF_000180455.1 Kamptonema sp. PCC 6506 | reverse complement strand
ATGATCCCCACCCTCTTAACCGCCACCATCTGCTACATCATCGCCTTCATCGCCGCTCCTCCCGTTGACATCGACGGTATTCGCGAGCCCGTTGCAGGTTCCTTAATGTACGGAAACAACATCATCACCGGTGCTGTTGTTCCTTCTTCTAATGCGATTGGTCTGCACTTCTACCCAATTTGGGAAGCAGCTTCTCTCGATGAGTGGCTCTATAATGGCGGCCCCTACCAGTTAGTGATTTTCCACTTCCTGCTTGGCGTGTTCTGCTACATGGGTCGCGAATGGGAATTATCTTACCGCTTAGGTATGCGTCCTTGGATCTGCGTAGCTTACTCTGCACCAGTGGCAGCAGCAACAGCAGTATTCTTGATCTACCCTATCGGTCAAGGTTCTTTCTCCGATGGTATGCCTTTGGGTATCAGCGGAACTTTCAACTTCATGATCGTGTTCCAAGCTGAGCACAATATCTTGATGCACCCCTTCCATATGTTAGGTGTGGCTGGTGTGTTTGGTGGTTCTCTGTTCTCTGCAATGCACGGTTCGTTGGTGACTTCTTCTTTGTTGCGTGAAACCACTGAGGCTGAATCTCAAAACTACGGTTACAAGTTCGGTCAAGAAGAAGAAACTTACAATATCGTTGCAGCTCACGGCTACTTCGGTCGTTTGATTTTCCAATACGCTTCATTTAACAATAGCCGTTCTTTGCACTTCTTCTTGGGTGCATGGCCAGTTGTGGGTATCTGGTTTACCGCTTTGGGTATTTCCACGATGGCTTTCAACTTGAATGGTTTTAACTTCAACCAATCGATTATCGACTCACAAGGTCGTG
>NZ_CACA01000234.1:0-11153 GCF_000180455.1 Kamptonema sp. PCC 6506 | reverse complement strand
CAACTAACAATTACCAATTCACATGAATTAACAGTAAATCATGGCTGAAATATTACAAATCTCTCAATTAGGTAATCCCGTACTGCGTCGCCAAGCTCAAACTATCGAAAATCTTGAAGATGAGCAGTTGCAAAAACTGATTGACAACTTAATTCATACAGCACAAAATGCTAATGGCGTGGGGATTGCGGCCCCTCAAGTTGCTCAATCTTACCGCTTATTGATCGTCGCCTCACGTCCTAGTACTCGCTATCCACAAGCACCAACAATGGAACCTACAGCGATGATTAATCCCCAAATTATTGCACGCTCAAATGATGTCGTCAAAGACTGGGAGGGTTGCTTGAGCATTCCGGGAATTCGCGGGTTAGTACCGAGATATCAAGCGATTGAGATTGAATATACGGCTCGTGATGGAAAGCTGCATCGACAAGAATTGAGGGATTTTGTAGCCAGAATTTTTCAACATGAATACGACCATTTAGATGGGCTCGTATTTTTAGACAGAGTGGAAAATGCCCAAGAACTAATGGCCGAAGAAGAATATCAAGAGCAAATTGTCAAAAAGCTGTGAAATTTGCTATAGTTGATATTAGTGAAAGTTGTTGAGTTTACCAAGGTAATATAGATGTCTATCAATCTGAGCAAAGGCGAGAGAATCAATCTTTCCAAAGAAGCACCAGGGTTAAAGAATGCTGGTATTGGTTTAGGATGGGATATCAATGCTACCGATACTGGAGCGGCCTTTGATTTGGACGCTTCTGTATTTATGCTGGGTGCAAATGCGAAACTTCCTAGCGAAAAATACTTCGTTTTTTACAATAATAAAGAATCCCCAAATGGTTCAGTACAACATTTGGGAGATAGTAGAACCGGAGAAGGTCAAGGAGATGATGAGACAGTTCTAATTGATTTATCCAAAGTAGATGCTTCTGTGGAAGAAATTGTTTTTGTTGTCACTATCCATGAAGCTGAAACTAGAAGACAAAACTTTGGTCAAGTCAGGAATGCTTTTATCAGGATTTACGACAATACTACCTCCACAGAAGTAACTAAGTACGATCTAGATGAGGATTTTTCCAGAGAAACAGCCATTGAGTTTGGACGGCTATACAAGAAAGATGGCGAATGGAGATTCCAAGCAGTAGGACAAGGTTTTAATGCTGGTTTGCAAAGTTTTGTAGACAAATATGCCTAACACAAACTCTATCAAGCTAAGGTAAATATATCAAGGGGAAATTCAAAATAGGGGTGAATATTCCCCTTGATTTTAGTAATCAGACTGAATGAGGATATAAACAAAATGTCAATTCAATTAAAGAAGGGCGAAAGGTTTAATCTTTCTCAAGAAGCTCCCAATTTAACCAAGGTGGCTATAGCCCTTGGATGGAAAGTAGAGAAGGGCTTAAGTGGCTCGAAAACTAATGATAAATATGACATTGATTCCTCTGTCTTTATGTTAGGAGATGATGGCAAAGTTCCCGACGAAAAATATTTTATATTTTACAACAACCTTCAATCTTTGGATGATTCTTTAAGACACTCTGGAGACAATAGATATGGGCAAACTGAAGGGGATGACGCGACAATTTATGTAAATTTGGCTAAGGTAAATTCGGTGATTGAAGAAATGATTTTTGTTGTCACTATTCACGAAGGACAGGCAAAAAATCAAAACTTCAGTCAAATCAAAATAGCTTTTATTCGATTTTACGATCTAGATACAGGAATTGAGCTAGCACGGTATGATTTACAAGAGGCTTTTTCAGAAGAAACAGCCGTAGAATTTGGACGATTTTATAGAAAGGATGGAACCTGGAGATTTCAGGCCGTAGGACAAGGTTATAAACAGGGATTACAAAGTTTTGTGGATAAATATTACGTAGAGATTAAACAGTCCGAGAAAAAAGTAGAACCTACGTTACCTAAATTACCACATCCTGAACATGGCAACAAAAATCTGAAAGCTATTATGTTAGAGAAAAAGCTTGAGGAGAAAGCGCCGCACATTTTTGACCTTGTTAAGAAAGTAGATATCTCGCTGGCAAAAGCTAATTTAACAAATCATCAGGCTAAAGTAGCGCTTTGTCTTGATATTTCTTCGTCTATGACCTCCCTCTACAATTCTGGAAAAATTCAGCGCTTAGCAGAGAAGATTCTGGCTTTAGGATGTCGATTTGATGACGATGGTTCTATTGATATATTTCTGTTTGGAGCTAATGCCCACAATCCGGGTGAAATGACGGTAGATAATTTTCCCAACTTTATTCACAATATACTACATCAATATCCTTTAGAAGGGTGGACTTATTATGGGAAAGTAATGAAAGAGATCAGAAATTTCTATTTTCCTGATGGTCATGGACAAATCCGCAACTCACCCATTGCCGCAGATCGACCTGTTTATGTTATGTTTGTCACAGATGGAGCTACTGCTGACGAGCAAGATACTAAACAACATTTAAAATGGTCATCTTATGAGCCAATATTTTGGCAGTTTATGGCGATTGGCAAGTCGAGTAAGGATGTAAAAAGTAAGGGAATTGGTGGTTGGTTTTCAAAGGCGATGACAAGCGATTTTAGCTTTTTAGAGCAACTTGATGAAATGAAAAATGGCTACTTAGATAATGCCGATTTTTTTAGTGTAGAAGATCCCGAAGCTATTGCCGATGAAGAATTATATGATTTGCTGACAACTGAATACCCAAATTGGGTAAAATCAGCACGAAGTCAACATCTTTTACCATAACGAGTTAGCCTCCGAAGGTAAATAAAGCTCAGTCTTCATTTACAATTACCAAACTCCAGCATAGATTAACCTTAGAAACAATACAAAACTATGGCTATTAATTTGACGAAAGGGCAAAGCATTATTCTCAGTAAAAGTGAATACGATTTATCCAAGCTGACGATGGGTTTAGGCTGGGATATCGCTAAGTCAAAAGGTGGTCTTTTTGGCGGCGGTGGTAAGGATTTTGACTTGGATTCTTATGCTCTTTTATTGGGAGAAAATGGCAAGTTAAAGAATTATAAGGAAGATGTCATTTATTACGGCCATTTGGAATCTAAAGATAAAACCGTAGTTCATTTAGGCGATAATCGAACGGGTGCAGGTGAAGGAGACGATGAGCAGATAGTTGTGAGGCTCAGTTCTCTATCTGAACAATATCATCAGATAATTTTGGGTGTGAATATCTATCAGGCTAAAGAGCGAAAACAACATTTTGGGATGGTAGAAAATGCCTTTGTCAGGGCGATAGATGCAACGGGGAAAGAAATAGCTCGATATAGTTTGTCGAGCGAGCCTTCTTTCGATGGTAAGATAACTATGTTGATTGGGGAAGTTTACAGAGATGGTGGAGAGTGGAAATTTAAGGCTTTGGGTAATCCTTTAGCTGATGATTTTAATGTTGTTGTTGGTTCGTTTATGCGGTAAAAATCGATCGTAGTAGATTAGTTAATTTCATTGGTAGAGGCGGGTTTATATTCTAATTTTCTCATCTAAAATTTTCGCACACCCGCCCCTACAAGCACGATCTATCGACAATCGATCTAAGAATCTTTAACAGGCCGCATAGTTGGGAACATCACCACATCGCGAATACTTTGAGTATTAGTCAAAAGCATCACTAACCGATCTATACCTATGCCCATCCCCGCACAATTCGGCATCCCTAAAGATAAAGCTTGAATAAAGTCTTCATCCATAGGATGTGCTTCATCATCGCCTGCATCTTTCTGGGCTAGCTGTTCCTCAAACCGCTTTCTTTGTTCCTTGGGATCGTTCAATTCGGAGAAGCCGTTTGAGTATTCTGTACCATTGATAAATAGCTCAAAGCGTTCCACAAATCCCGGTTTGCTACGGTGTCCTTTTGCTAGGGGACTAACTTCTACAGGAAAGTCAATGATGAAAGTAGGCTGAATCAGTTTAGGGACAACTACTTTGTCAAATATGGCGTAGAGTACGTAACCTAAACTTTGTTTTTCGAGTTTAGAAAGGTGTAATTCTAATTTTTGGGCAGATGCGATCGCTTCCTCCAAACTCAAACTTTCAAAATCTAGTTGCGTTTCATCTTTAACCGCTTCCACCATCGTTTTCACTTGCCAATGCTTACCATTAAAACCAGGATATGTATGGGTGTAATCAAATTTTCGTTCTAAACTAATGATTTCTCCCTGATTTTCTATTTCCTTAATATCACCAAAAATAGCATTAGCTGCATAGCACATGACATCTTCTACAACAGTCAAAATGTCGAAGTAATCAGCATAAGATTGGTAAACTTCTAAAGATGTAAACTCAGGATTGTGGGTACTATCAACACCCTCATTTCTAAATACCCGCCCTAGTTCAAAAACGCGATCGAAACCGCCGCAAATTGCCCGCTTTAAAAATAATTCAGGAGCGATTCGCAAATACAAATCTACATCTAAAGCATTATGGTGAGTAATAAAAGGTCGGGCAGCAGCACCGCCGTAAATAGCTTGCAATGTAGGTGTTTCTATCTCATAAAAATCTGCCTTCCACAGATAGGAACGGATACTCTGAAGGATGCGGCTGCGAAGAGCGAAACGATGGAAAGATGCTTGGTTTCCTGCTAAATCCATCTCCCGATGACGACGACAAATTTCTGGGTCATTAACGCCGTAATAAGCATCAGGAAATTGTATCGTAGCTTTTGATAATACCTTTAATTCTCGCACCAAAATAGAAAGTTCTCCGCGTGGAGTGCGGCAGCCAATTCCTTCTACACCGACAAAATCTCCGACATCAAGTAATTTTTGTACTTGTTTAAAGCTCAAACCAGATTCGCCAGTAACGATTTTTTTCTCAATTTTGAGTTGAATCTTGTCTGAAAAATCCTTCAAGTCAATAAAGCAAATGCTACCACTATCGCGCTTGGATGTAATGCGGCCGCAAACTCGGAGAGAAATTTCTTCGGGGTCAGTTTCTCCGTTTTGGAGTTCTTTTCCTGGCTGGCTAAATAATTCATGTACGTCTTTAGCTGTGTGCGATCGCGCGTAAGACTGACTGGGATAAGGCTCTATCCCTTGCGATCGCAACTCATCAATTTTTTGGCTACGGACTTCAGCTTCACTCCGACTCATTACTTCTCACCCTTTCAAGTTGTGGACACAGTATCATATCATAAATATAGAAATTCTGGGGTTCGCAATATTAATAGTTTATTGATTCAGGTTCTTAATTGGTTAATTACTAAAGAGCGATCGCTCTCTGTCCGAGCGCATAAAAAAATAATAAAGATTTGTCAAAACTATTGACGTTTTTACACTTTGCTTATAAGCTTAAAATATTAATTTTAAGGTTTTAAGCTGCTTTCAGCAGATCGTTAAACAAGCATTTCAACTTTACCTATAGATCGCTTAATCCCAAACAGAGGAGGACTGAATAATGGCGGTTTCACTGACAAAAGGACAGCGTGTATCGCTCGATAAAATTTCACCCGGACTCTCAGCAGTATTTGTGGGACTGGGATGGGATATTAAAGCTACAGACACGGGTTTCGACTTCGATCTAGACTCATCATTATTCCTCTTAGGGGCTAATGAAAAATTAATTTCTGACAACCATTTCATTTTTTATAATAACCTCACCAGTCCCGATCCTGACAAATCAATTCAGCACATGGGGGATAACCTCACGGGTGCAGGTGAGGGTGATGATGAAGTCATCAAAATCAATCTGAAAAAAGTGCCTGCGGATATCCAAAAAATAGTTATAGCTGTAACTATACATGAAGCCCAACAACGCCGTCAAAATTTTGGTCAAGTACAAAATGCCTTCGTTCGCCTCGTCAATATGGAAACACAACAAGAAGCAGTTCGCTACGATCTTGTAGAAGATTATTCCATAGAAACAGCCCTGATTATGGCTGAACTTTATCGTAAAGATGGTGAGTGGCGACTTAACGCAGTGGGAGCAGGTTATCAAGGTGGCTTACAAGCACTACTCGACCGCTATAGCTAGGAGATAAAATCAATGGCAATTCAACTACAAAAAGGACAGAGAATCTCGCTTTCTAAAGAAGCACCAGGACTCACAAAACTGATGTGTGGATTGGGGTGGGATGTTGTCAAACGTTCAGGGAGTGGTTTATTTGGAGCCTTCAGCAATACTCATGATTGTGACCTAGATGCTTCCGTGATTTGTTTAGACCAAGATGGCAAAGTAAAGGATATTGCGAATATTGTTTACTTTGGTAATCTATCACACCGTTCAGGAGCAATTACGCATCTCGGCGATAATCTCACGGGTGCGGGAGATGGAGATGACGAGCAAATTTTGGTAGATTTATCTCGAATGCCATTAGAGATTGTGAAACTGGTTTTTACAGTTAACATTTACGATTGTATTGTTCGCAAACAAGACTTTGGGTTAGTTGAAAATGCGTTTGTACGCCTGGTTAATACATCCAATAATAAAGAACTCGCCAGATATAACCTATCGGGTTCTGAATACAAAGGTATGACTGGGATGATTATGGCTGAAATCTACAGACATAATAATGAGTGGAAAATGGCCGCAATTGGTGACGGTGTTAAGGTTAATGGGTTAGGGGAACTTATTACCAAATATTCTTAAGCACTCCCTCAATACCTAAATTTAAAAACACTTACGCTGTAAATGTCTCTGTACGATCGCCTAGACTTAACCAAACACAATCGTAAGCTCAAACTCCCTCTTTCGCAACGGCTAAACCTGACTAGACCCCCTAAACCTCGCTGTCAGGGATGTCGTTCCCGCATTCAACCTCAGTGGGATTTTTGCCCTGCTTGTGGCAAATTTCTAATAGATAAGAATAGCGATTTCCGTCGTTGCATTTGGGTAGACGTGTCCGAAATGGCTGTCACATCAGAAAATAGAGAAGCGATGTTTTCTCTAATTATAGATGCTTTCTCCAAACTCTACAGTGCATTTAGAAGCGTTAAGGTATTTTTAACATCAGATATCCCCGATCCCAAAGAATGGGGTGAAAACTTTACTCATGTCTATATATTCGCTGACAACCAACCCGTTGACTATCTTGGTGTTGCTAGTTTCCAATCAGGCGTAGTTACAAACCGTGCTATTATCCGCATCGATCGAGTATTCTATGCTTCTTACAATGCTAGCCTGAGTGTTAATCAAATGTCTAACTTAATTGCTAATACCATCGCCCATGAAATTGGTCATACACTAGGTCTAGATCATTCTTCACTTCCGACTGATGTAATGCACGATGGACTGGATCATACAATTCATAGCTTAATGCCACCATCATTTCATGCAGAGCAAATAAACTTGATGAATAATGCTATCCGTAGATATAATAACTCTAATAACTCTAAGTGATTGGTAAGTTTTATTTATTTTACTAACTCCAAATGATATCGATAAAGAGCTACGGGGCGACCAATTGCTGCAAAATAATCTGGGTCTTGGGGCGATAAATAGATCGCAGTCACTTGATCTGCTAAAATTTTATTATCCGACTCTAAAAACTGATAAGCAGTGGTTGTTTCTACCTCATTCAAATAAATCTGAGACTCCCCTTGAAATATCTGCTGAGAAATTTCCGTACCTATAAACTCGTTTTTGTTAGGGATTTCAATACCGCGATTGGTGACAATAGAAATTAATTGTTTGTCATCTCTCAACAAGGTAATTTGACGGTTAGGATTATGGGGATCTACTTTCACGGAAAGCACCCCATTATCACCTAAATAAGCTCTACCAATATTCAACCCATTAAAAGCTCTATCTGCTACAATTCCATTTTTGGTTTTATCTCCTCTCGTTAATAAGTTAGACTTAGATGCAGGTAAATTTTCAACTAAACTCATCGTATTTAACTGAGCATTTGCAGCCTGAAATCGAACTTTAAATCTAACTGGCTGATTCAAATACTGGCGATTGCTATCAAATCCAGGTGTTACGATATCCGGCGCTAAAGGTGCTGCTAAATCCACCAGCGTACTCTCTACAGTCCAGTTACCAGCCATCCATTCTGGATAAATCAAATCCCCCTTAGCTGAGGCAACAAGTGGCTTGCTTTCCCAATGCGGAAAACTGGCTAATCTATCTGCTAAAATACCAGCTTGAGCCTCAGCACTTGAAAGCAATGTAACTAGAAAGAAACTAAAGAATGCAATTACTTTCAACAAAATAAGCTAAATCTCCTGTACTGGTACTGGTTCCCAAACCTCCCCATATTTCTCCTTTAATTCGTGCCAAAATTCAACTTGTCCCGGTTCATATTCCCCTGGTTTTCCCCACTGCAAAAATGCACTCAAAGCAGGTTCTTCTTTTTCATCTAAAAAGCGCACTGCATAAGTAGTAAAATTGCCCCGTTTTGCCTCACCAGTTTCAAATTTTACCCGCGTAATTTTGTCCATATTCAGGTGAAATTCAAAGCCTTCTGTGTGCATATTTGCATATTTACCTTTGGGTAACTCTGCGTAGAAAAGCTTTTGAATCTTACCCCGCGCTTCCAGTACAGCCGCACTACTTGTAACAATTAAACGCAGTGTGCCGAGGTTTTCACATTCTTCCAGAAATTCTTTAAGATTAGGCATGATTTTGTGAGTTGTTAAGTAACTAAACTAAAAAAACTAAAAATTAAAGGTGTTGATTTCTTACAGGAAACACAACATACCAATTTTTGTCAAATACAGGCTCAGGTTCTGGGCAATTTAGATTTATAGCTCGCCATGTAGCAATAGAGGCTGCCGTTCTTACAGCATCTTCTGTAGTATCAGTTTCAAGTCCAATAACTTTAATAATTTTAACGTCGGATTTGTTTATTTCATCTAATTGCTTGATATGTTTTAAAGTGTAGTTTGCACCTTCAATTGCTGCATTAATCCAGTCTTTATGTGTTTCTGCATTAACCTCACATTCATTCCTATTGATCTGATGACCTATGGCATCTATTACCAATTCTTTTTCAGAAAAAAGCATAGCTTCTACTACAACACGAGCGAAATAACCAATGCCATTTTTTACGCTTGACAATTTATAGTCACCAATCATTTTTTTACCTCCTGCACTAAAAATTAGTGTAAAACAACGGAAATACATCTTTCTCAAAATAATGCTCTGCACCTGAGTTTGTCATCCTTATAACATAGCGCTACTACAAAGATTATTTTTCGTGCTGTTCGTAAGCAGCAACAATCCGCTGCACTAAAGGATGTCGCACAACATCCGCCTGAGAAAATTCGCAGAAAGCAATACCTTCAACGTGACGCAGAATATGATGGGCAACTGATAATCCCGACTGTTGATTATAGGGCAAATCAGTCTGAGTTAGATCGCCAGTAACTACCATTCGGGAACGAAAACCCAAACGAGTTAATACCATTTTCATCTGCGCGGGAGTAGTATTTTGGGCTTCATCTAAAATCACAAACGCATTGCTAAGAGTGCGACCGCGCATATACGCTAAAGGAGCTACTTCTATAGTTCCCTTTTCCATTAAATCAGACATTTTTTCTGGTTCAATCATTTCGTATAAAGCGTCATACAGCGGTCGCAAATAAGGATTAACTTTCTGCTGCAAATCACCAGGCAAAAATCCTAATTTTTCGCCGGCTTCCACTGCTGGGCGTGTTAAAATCAGCCGTTCGTACTGCTTAGAAAGGAGTGCTTGCACTGCCAGAATTGCTGCTAAATAGGTCTTGCCAGTACCCGCCGGGCCGATGCAAAATGTGAGGTCGTGGGTGCGTAAAGCTTGGACGTATTGCCGCTGTCGAAAGGTTTTGGCTCTAATTTCTTCGCCTCGTCGGGTTTTGGCGAATACGTCGCGCTGCAAGTCTTGTAAATCCTCTTGGCGGTTGGTGTCTAAGGCGTGGCGTGCGGTGAGGATATCTACTCCAGAAATGCTTTTACCAGTTTTCCAATATTGGGTAAGCGATCGCACTAATTTCTCGCACAATTTTACTTGATTTTCTGTCCCAGAAAGCACTAGCTCTTGCCCTCGCAAGACTACATTAGCCCCGGTTTGTTTGGTCAAGACTTTGAGATTTTCTTCTTGATAACCCGCGATCGCGATCGCGCTCTCAACACTCGGTAATTCAATGGTTAATATTTCTGTCATGCTAACATAAGCTCCCTCCAATTAAAACTATCAATTGCCAAGGCGGTTAGGACATTCTGAATTCCTAAAACCCTGATTCTAAACCCTTCTTCCTCTTCTCTCTTCCCTCTTCCCTCTTCCCTAGCCCCTAGCCCCTAGCCCCTAGCCCCTCTTAAATAAAAAAGCTAGGGGCTTTAGCGTAAGCCCTAGCATCCAAGGGGGCAACGCGGCCTTCCTCAACAGACATATAAATGATGTAGAGACTGCCGATCGCCCTAAAATTGCTAACCGAAGTCTGGATTGCTTCTGTTAGGTTTAATTGGGGGCAGACTTGAACGGCGGGACGGTTCTCTCGATGGTCTGCCGCCGATATCTCTACTTCGGGGTCTGCTGTCGCGACTGTCGCGATCGCCCCTAGCACTTCCATAGCGCGAATCGCTCTTAGGATTGGAGTAGCGAGGATCGCCCTCTTGAGCGTCGTATATATCTAAATACACGAATTCGCTTGCTGTTTTTGCCACCGCTTCCAGTACAGTCCGAATTGCCTGAATGTTGCGTCCACCCCTGCCGTACACGCGCCCCTTATCTGGCTCGTCAAAAGCCAGCCGAATCCACGTCCGCGATTGGCGTGGGTGTAGTTCGCAATCAACTCGCAAAGACCCAGGTGATTCTAAAAAAGGCTCGATTAAAAAGCGCACCAGCCCCACATAATCAGGACTAGCTGGCGATCGCTGGATTACTGGACTCAAGGTTAGCTCCTGCTCCGACTTGTTCAAAAACATTAGCTTTTCTCAGTAGGTCGCGCACAGTGTCAGTCGGCTGAGCACCTTCTTGGAGACGCTTGACAATTCCTGGGATATTCAGCCTTGTTTCGTCTGTTCTGGGGTTATAG
Organism: Kamptonema sp. PCC 6506; assembly: GCF_000180455.1. NCBI lineage: Bacteria > Bacillati > Cyanobacteriota > Cyanophyceae > Oscillatoriales > Microcoleaceae > Kamptonema > Kamptonema sp. PCC 6506. Next base: position 182 of record NZ_CACA01000234.1, on the reverse strand, counting down.
AAACCTAGTTCTTCAAGAGGGCGGCCGTCCCGACGGGAGGTACTATTCATCGCTACAATCCGGTAGCTTGCCTCCCGTTTTTTACCGTATCGTTTTAATCTCAGTTTGATCATGTTCGTGCAAAATAATCCTTGATCGATTGTAAGCTATTTCAGGAAGAAGGAATAGGGGAGATGGGGAGC
>NZ_CACA01000235.1:0-6914 GCF_000180455.1 Kamptonema sp. PCC 6506 | reverse complement strand
GAGAGTCAATAGTTTGGGCTCTGAGTGAGTGTCTTAACCGTTGTGGCGGTTGCTATAACTAAATTTTTCTTCCTTCTTCCTTCTTCCTTCTTCCTTCTTCCTTCTACTTATTACCAAGGGCTTCCCACCATTGTGAACCCACTCCAGAAAAAGGGATGAGCCATATTTCTATTACTTAAACTGGCTAAATTTGGAGGGAGAGGAAAATCTTCTCCTGTTGTAATCAGCCGTCCATTGCGAAGTTGCACTTTGCCAGAAATCATTGCTAGCTGTGCCTCTCTTAAAGCTTCTGCTTTAATTTTGCTGTGCCTGAGTTCCTGATAAAATTCCATCATCAATCCCATTGTACCTTCATCAGATACATACCAAAGACTGGCAAGGGCTGATTTAGCTCCGGCTTTTACAGCTAATCCACCAAAACCTAACTCTGATTCCCTGTCCCCTAAAGCAGTTCGACAAGCTGAAAGCACTAGCAATTCTACTGGGGGAAGATCCCAGTTAAGAGTTGGGATTTGATTGATTTCCAATTTGCTGTTCCAAAGCTGAATGTAAGAGTTCTTTGGTTCGCCTGGATTAAAAGTAGCGTGAGTGGCTAGGTGAATGATTCCAAACTGGGTATTAAGGCGTTGCGATCGCAAATTTTCTAAGGTGAAGGCTTCGTTGAGGAAGGATTGACCCGGCCACAAATCAGAAACGATTGAGTGCAATTCAATGGGTACGCTGGGTAAGGGTTCTTTATCCTTAAATTCAGAGGCTCCCATTGCTAAGACTTTAGTACCATCAATAGATGCGTAATGGCTATTAGTTAAGGAAAAACTGGGAATCAAACTGAAGCTGTATTTTTCGATTAAGAATTGCTTGCCATCGTGCAAAGCTGCGATCGGCATACTCCTTAACCCTGGATCTAAAGAAAATAGCAGGGTTTCAATCCCCAAGGTTTTTAAGTCTTTTTCTAGGGGTGCAATTATCCACTGATAAAGTTGTTGGGCGCGGGATAAATAACTGGTACTGCTCCGTTGGCGAGGGTTGGTAATTTCCATTCGGAACTGTTCAACTATTGGTAAAAGAATTGCTTTTTTTGCTGCTGAGATGCTGTAGCGAATTGGGGAGGCTTGACCAGTAACTAAAATCAATTCTAATTGATCGTTTCTGGCTACTACATAGATAATAGCACAGGGCTTACCGGGAATCACAGCGATACGTTTTAAAGTTTCCTGCATTGTAGCGAGGGTCATTCTTTCGTGACCTGGTTCATTTTTGACTCCCAGGTAGCTGTCATATTCTTGATTTCTATACTGCTCAATATTAGCTACTGTTGTCTCAATATCACTTTCAAAGATTTGGTCAGAGGTAATCGATTTAATTACTTCTAGAGAAGTGGTGAGTGGGGTTTTTACTTGATTACTAATTGCGGTTGATGGCTGTTCGTGGCTGACTGTTGCTAGTTTTGCGCTTGTTTCTAGATCGCTACTGGCAGCGATCGCAGGGACGGTAGAAACTTGCTCTCTAGGAGGTACGCTGGGGGTTTCTACGAGGTTGATTTGTTGATTGGGTACGGGTTCTAATTTGGGGGTTGGAGGGCTGTCAAAGGTGATTTTTGCGGCTGTGGGTGTGGGTGTTACAGTCGGCGTGGGTGTCGGATTTGGGGAAACTTCGGTGGTTGTGGGAGCGGAAGTTGGTACGATCTGCTCTGTTACAGGTGCGATCGCAATCCGATCTGTGGTTTCTGTGGTTTCCACTGGGAGAGGATTGTCTGGCGTGGAAGTGAGTGTGCGATCGCTGGTTGTTTGTACCTGAGTTGTTGTCTGAATATTTGTCTGGGGTATTGTTTGTTCCGCCTTGTTTTCGGTTTCTGATGCTGGTTCTACCCGATCGGCAGTATCAGGTGTTTGTTGCGCCGGTGTATAGGTAAAGCTAGGCGCAGGCGTTGCCAGCGCTGTTGGCGGCGCTTGTGGGAGTGGGGGTTGTGCCTCAAGAATGGGGGTTTTAGTTGATTTCTGGGTTTGAGGTTCTGCGATCGCGACTGGCGGTGTTGGCGGTGTCTGCGGTGTGGGTGTTGCAGGGATGACAATTTCTACTGGTGGTATCTCTGCCACTGGGTTTTCCGGTTGTGCGATCGCGACTGGCGGTGTTGGCGGTGTCTGCGGTGTGGGTGTTGCAGGGATGACAATTTCTACGGGTGGTGTCTCTGCAACTGGGTTTTCTGGTTGCGCGATCGCGACTGGCTGTGTTGGTGGTGTCGGTGTTTCCGGTATGGTAATTTCTACTGGCGGTGTCTCTGCGACTGGGGTTTCCGGTTGTGCGATCGCGACTGGCGGTGTTGCAGGGGGTTGTGGCGTGGGTTCTGGCGTGGGTTCCGGTAGCGGTAGTGCATCATCAGTCTGAAGCGCAATATTGCCCAAAGAGAAAGAGCGCCTAAACGATTGGGAAGGCAAGATGGTAAAATCGCCATTAGTAATGGCCGCCGCAGTGCCATTGATCGTGCCGTTTCCTACCTCAAAAGTTTCAATGGGAGGCCCGCCATCTCCCCCTACGTGGCGAATGATAATTGAACCTCCAGCAATACCGCCGCCTGCGGAAATGCTAGCGGTTCCCGTTGGGGAAAAGGCAGTGGCAAAGGAACTTCTAGCGCGGAAAAATCCACCTGTTGATTCAATAAAAATGTTCCCCCCTGTACCGCTGGGGCCGCCTTGAGCATTAATAGACTCAACTTGTACGTCGCCGATGGGATCGAGGGTGACATTACCGCCATTGCCAAGGCTACCGCTAGAATCGATCGCACCTGTTGTGATGCTGATTTTGGCATCGACAAAGATTTCACCGCCAACTGTAGAGGCGGAGTTGAGGTTGCCAGTTGCGATCGCATCGTTTTGGCTTTTGAGGTAAAGATTGCCGCCGGCTGTGGTAATATTTCCTGCTGTCAGGTTGTTAGCAGTTGCCAGCTTTACGTCTCCGCCAGAGGTTTGGATATCTGCTACGCTAATTGTGCCAGTCCCGGATGTATGAGTTATGCTGGCAGCGGCGATCGCGTTTGTTGCTGTTAAGTTATTAGCGCTAAAAATAGTTAAATTGCCAATAGCGGCGATATCTCCCACATTACCAGTAAAGAGGATATCTCCATTGCCAGCAGTTAAGTTGAGGTCAGCGTTGCCGTTGATGCTATTGTTAAAGGAGATATTGCGATCGCTTGTACTCAGTGAAGCGTTACCTGTTAAAGTAATGGGGCCATTAAATAGAATAGTACCGCTTGTGGTGGTAATGCTACCTGCAAGATTAACTGGATTGGTACTATTTTGCTCGAAGTTACCTGTGAGGTTAATTGTTGCTGCGGCAGAGATATTGAGATTACCTCTAGAAATTACTAAGTTTCCTAATGGGATATTGCTACCTACAGCATCACTAAAGGTGATATTACCGACAGGTAAATTTATGGTCAGATCGCTATTACCATCTAACGTAGAATTGAAACTAATACCCTTTCCTTTAAGTATGGGATTATTAGCAATAGTGACTGCATCGCCATAAGTTTGAGTCGCTGTTGTCGTCACATTGCCATTGATTTCTGTTGTCCCACCTACATCTGTGGTTAAGTTTCTGACTTTTACTGTACTCCCAAAGCTTGTCGTACCGCTGCTATTTACTGTTAAATTTCCTAATGAGACATTACTACCTACGGCATCACGAAAGGTGACATTTCCTGTAGGTGAATTTATGGTGACATTGATATTGCTATCGCTATTAGCATCTAAGGTGGAATTGAAAGTAACGGCATTTCCTATCAAGATGGGATTATTGGTAATCGCGACTGCATCGCCATAATCCTGAGTCGCCGTTGTCGTCACATTGCCATTAATTTCTGTTGTCCCGCCTGCATCTGTCGTCAAGCTTGTGGCGTTAACAGTGTTGACAAAGCTTGTCGTCTCGCTGCTATTTACTGTTAAATTTCCTAACGGGATATTACCGCCTATGGCATCATTAAAGCTGACATTTCCTGTAGCTGAATTTACTGTAAGATCGCTATTGCCATCTAAGGTTGAATTGAAAGTAACGCCATTTCCCGTCAGGATGGGATGATTAGCAATGGTGACTGCATCGCCATAATTTTGAGTCTCTGTTGTCGTGATATTACCGTTGATTTCTGTTGTCCCGCCTGCATCTGTCGTCAAGCTTGTGGCGTTGACAGTGTTACCAAACCTTGTCGTCTCGCTACTGTTTACTGCTAAATTCCCTAACGCGATATTAGCGCCTATGGCATCATTAAAGGTGACATTTCCTATAGCTGAATTTACCGTCAAATCGCTATTGCCATCTAAGGTCGAATTGAAAGTAACGCCATTTCCCGTCAAGATGGGATTATTAGCAATCGCGACTGCATCACCATAATTTTGAGTTTCTGTTGTCGTGATATTGCCATTAATTTCTGTTGTTCCGCCTGTATCTGTAGTCAAGCTTGCGGCGTTGACAGTGTTAGCAAACCTTGTCGTATCGCTGCTATTTACTGTTAAATTGCCTAACGGGATATTACCGCCTATGGCATCATTAAAGCTGACATTCCCCGCGCTTGAATTTACTGTAAGATCGCTATTACCATCTAAGGTTGAATTGAAAGTAACGCCATTTCCCGTCAGGATGGGATGATTAGCGATCGCGACTGCATCGCCATAATTTTGAGTCTCTGTTGTGGTGATATTGCCATTAATTTCCGTTGTTCCGCCTGTATCTGTAGTCAAGCTTGCGGCGTTGACAGTGTTAGCAAACCTTGTCGTATCGCTGCTATTTACTGCTAAATTTCCTAACGGGATATTACCGCCTACGGCATCATTAAAGCTGACATTCCCCGCGCTTGAATTTACTGTAAGATCGCTATTGCCATCTAAAGTTGAATTGAAAGTAACGCCATTTCCCGTCAAAATGGGATTATTGGCAATCGCGACTGCATCGCCATAATTTTGAGTCTCGGTTGTAGTGATGTTACCGTTAATTTCTGTTGTCCCGCCTGCATCTGTCGTCGCACTTTCGGCATTTACTGTACTAACAAAGCTGGTAACGCCACTACTATTTACTGTTAAATTGCCTAGCGAGACATTGCTACCTACCGCATCGCTAAAGGTGACATTCCCAGTTCCAGCATTCAAGGTCAGATTTTGAGAACCGTCAACAGTATTTTGGAATAGAATCGGGCCGTTGTTAGCAGTAAGACTTATGGACTCGCTCACCGTTACAGCCTGAGCAAACGTAATGCTGCTAGCATTAGTAATATTGCCACCAATTGTGACATTTCCCGTGCCATTTTGTAGGAAATCTCCGACAACGCCGATCGTAGCAGCGGGAACGATCTTTAACTCGCCACTATTGGTAATAATAAAGTCTTCTGCACCAACCGTAATCGCGCTATTCAAATTAATATTCGCGCCTGTCAAAGTCAGGCCGCCGCTGTCGATCGCAGCATTGGAAGTGATATCATTGCTACCAGCGTTCAAGCTAGCATTTCCAGCAACTAGAATACTACCTGCTTGAGCGATCGCTCCGCTTGATGTTAGAGTCAAGTTGCCACCCAACACTACACCAGCGATGTCTGTTGCTGCTCCTTCAAGGATAGAAGCATTTTGACCAGTTAAAGTAATCGCACCAAAAGTATTGGTAGGATCGAGGAGAGTAATATCTCCGATTGCATTAAATGCTGTCGCGCCTGCAACGCCGATCGCTCCACTCTGAGTAATATTACCGCCAACGGTGACGTTTAAAGTACCTGGGATTGTCAAAGTGCCCAGATCGATAGAATTAAAATCATAGAGTCTAACGTTGTCGCCGCTAGTAACAATTATCGTGCTAAAGTCGTTACCAGCACTTTCTAGGGTAATGTCAGATCCGTTGGCATTGAGGGTGGTTGTAGCTGCGACTATAATATTACCGCTGCCAGTAATTACACCGTTAGCGGTAGCATTGAAAGTCCCAGAAATATTGGAATTGCCGATGTCAATGGCGTTAGCCTCGGTGAGGGTGACATTGTTGGCGCTGGTGACGGCGACGGTGCTAAAATTATTGCCAGGATTATCAAGGGTAATATCGTTTCCAGGCGCGTTGAGGGTGGTTGCGTCGGTGACATTCAGAGGCCCGGTTTGCGCGATCGCGCCAGTAGCGGATAAATTAAGTTGACCGCTAATTGTGGATGGGTTGATGGCGATCGCGCCGCTGTTGCTAAAAGCAGCATTACCCATTAAAGTTGTGGTTAGCTGGCTAATGTTAGTAGATAAGGGATTCGCGACTGTACCCACATCCCCGCTGACAGATAAGGACAGCAAACCCGTACCACCGATGGCGATATCAATCCCACTAGGCGCGCTGGTAACGCTACCGACATTCATGGTGAGAGTGCGATCGTTTGCTACGGTGAGGGTATTTGCAAAGGTAGTGGCCCCGCCGTTGAGTGTGAGGTTGAAACTGTTGCTAGTAAGATCGATGACTCCGCTAGCGCCGATGCTGATGGTTCCCGATGCGCCTGTTTCACCAATAGTAACAGAACTGAAACCGTTAAGCTGATTGAGTTCTGCTGCTGTCAAATCTAGGGCCGTTGTACTACCAGGGCCACCAATGGCGATCGCACTACCCGGAGTGAAAGGTGTAAGTAACAGCGTCCCTTTGCCTTGGACGGAAGTATCTGTAAAGTCAATTTCGTTGCTAGTTAGGGTAATATTACCAGTATTCGGTAAGCCGTTGCTGTTAATATTTGCAGCCGTAATTCCTGAAGGTGTGGTAATGGCGATCGCGCCACCGGCATTGTTAACAGATGTGCTATCTAAACTGCCAAAGCTAGCATTTCCACCTGTAGTATTAACGGTGATATTACCACCAATGCCACTAAAAGTAGAGTTAGACTGTACTCCGCCAGCGGTAATGTCTCCTGTAGCAGTAAT
>NZ_CACA01000236.1:0-15994 GCF_000180455.1 Kamptonema sp. PCC 6506 | reverse complement strand
TTAACCGTGAGTCGCGCCATTGGGTAGAATTGCACCGCCCAAACAGGCCTCATTCAAGTTGGCAACATTCAAGGTAGCCCCAATTAAATTAGCCTCAGATAAATTAGTTCCAGTCAAGTCCGCTCCCGCCAGCGATGTCAATAACAAACCCGCACCCGACAAATTAGCGCCGTTCAGATTAGCTCCTCGCAAATCAGCCTCCAGCAAGCTAGCACCAGACAAATTAGCCCCGCTCAAATTGGCTCCCCGCAAATTAGCCTTATTCAACTCAGCCGTCCTTAAATCAGCTTTGTGCAAACTTGCCCCATTGAGATTAGCTCCCCTCAAGTTAGCTCCTTGCAAGTCAGCTCCACTCAAATTAGCACCGTTCAGATTAGCTCCGCTCAAGTCAGTTCCTTGTAACTCAGCTCCACTTAAGTTAGCAACACACAAATTCGCCTCTCGCAAACTTGCCTCGCTCAAGTTTGAGGAGTGCAAATTAGCACCACTAAGATTCCCACGATTGGCGTAAGCCCGAATCAGAGTTGCGCCGCTCAAATTAGCGCCGCTCAAATCTACTTCGCTCAAAATCGCTCTATTCAAAATCGCCCTACTTAAATCAACTCCATTGGCAGTCGCTCGGCTTAGAGTTGCCCCACTTAAGTTAGCATCTACTAATTTAGACCCATTGAGCAAACAAGCTCCAACCAGACTCGCTCCAATCAAAACCGCTTTACTTAAATCAGCCTGAGAAAAAATAGCTCCGCTGAGGTTGGCTCCACTCAGGTCAACTCCTAATAAGATAGTTCCAGTTAAACTAGCTCCGCCGAGATTGATTTCAATCAGTTTAGCCTTAGATAAATTAGCTCCGCTTAAGTCGGCTCCGCTTAAGTTTGCTCCGATTAGTTTAGTTCTGGTTAAGTTTGCTCCTCTCAAATTCGCGTTACTGAGATTTGTCCGATTCAGATTGGCTTCACCTAGATTAGCGGCAATCAGGTTAGCCCCTCTAAAATCTCTTTCCCCTTGTCTATGTCGCTCTAACAGTTCATTGGCGCTTAAAAGCTCAGTGAAATTCATAAAAAAGTTGAGTAATTTTCCTGAATGTGTGGATATTCCCGGCTGTCTGCAAATTTCTGTAGGACTTACGCATTAGTTACGTAATGCCGCCTTCTAGACGGTATCCTAACCGCCTTATACGGGCGGTTTACAGAAAAAGTTAGCGAGCCAAAATTGTCAGCAGTTGGTTCAAAAGAAAGAAATAGAAAAGTTGTTAATGCTAAGCAGCACCATATTGGCGCAGCTCTATTTTCGGTAGAATGATTTCGGATGGGCTTAGGTCAAAGGGAAGTTTTAAGTTTAGACTTTTAAGAGGTTGCAGATTTCTTTGCAAACAGTTGCGGTTTTGATGATTGAGTTAAACTATTCAAGACTTAACAACCAATGCTCATCACTACCTAAAAACTCAATTCTGGTAACTCTTAAAATAATCACAATTCAAGGCTTCCTCAAGCCAATTGCCAATTCCTAAAATCCCAAATTTTTTTGATTACTATTGCCGCCTTAGAAAATCAAGAGTATCGGGTATTCCCAGGGGCATCCCTACCGCCTTCCTGACTATCAAGCGGTTTAGGGTTTTGTTTAGCTACTGTCACCTCCCATCACTGCATATTGTTGCAGTGAAAACCCAGAGTTTGGCTGTTTTCCTATCAGTGCTAAACATTCAACAGAAGCACAAACGAAAATTCTCAGGAGTTCTTGCCGTCTAAACGCGGTTCGCGTCTGTACAAAAAACTCCTGTATTCTTGTGCTTCTGTGCTTACTGCCACCTTCTCCTAAATCCATAGAGGGCTTGTGGTTCTAATTAACATAACACCAGCTACGCTGACGCGCTCCCGGCCATACTAGCTTGATTCTGGGGTACTCGAATGCCGAGCTGAAGCATTCCCAGGAACACTGCCCAACTTTAGCAGGTTTTGCCAATGGCAAGATCAATAGTTGTGAGCTTACCGATATGTGCCTAAGTCTTGCGGTCATCTGCTGGAGATGCTCGCATCTTTAGCAGATGGCGGCAATATTTAGTCTAATATTTGCCCCCAACCCCAGGCCCTAGTCAGCTCGTGGGGATCGGCTACTTCACCTATAATTTGCTGAAATTAGCTGTCCCATATTTAAAGATAATCGCTAGCAGGAGTTAGAGGCAAGAGATACTTTTAGTAAATCCCGATGTTTAATTATACTTCTATAGCACAGGACAAGTAGTAGCAAGGGATACAGACGATCGAACTCAATCAATAAGATTTGCGATGTTGAACTGGTTAAGTACAAGCCAGAGGAGACAAGGATATGAAGAAAAAAAGTTATATCTGGATCTAGGAGGTGGCAAATGCAGAATAATAAAGCTAGAGTTGGCTATTCCTAAAAATAACCAACTCTAGCTTTAGTTTTTGTTAATAATTGCGCTCTTTCCCCGGTAAGGGCAATTATGCTATTGTCACTAACTTATCCCAAGCGGCGAGCGCTCGCATCAGGCTCGCGATTGTAAAGAGGAGTGGTATCGACGCTAGGAGTACCGGGAGTGCCGTAGTTAGCACGAGCTGTATCTACGCTGGGGTAATCGTAAATCCCCCATTCTTGAATACCTCGCGGGCTTAGAATAGATTCGGCTCTGGCGATCTGGTCGTCTGTTCCTTTGACCATCACTAAATAATCACCCTTGGCGATGCGATCGCTATAAGCTCTAGCCCGCTCTTCGGGAATTCCCAAGCCGACTAAGGCCCCAATCAAACCGCCAGCGGTGGCACCAATTGCCGTACCTGTGAGGGTAGTTGCGAGTGCAGTTGCACCGGCTCCAGCCAGCATAATTGGGCCAATACCAGGAATGGCTACTAAACCCAATCCCACCAGTAAACCTGTCAAACCGCCCAAAGCGCCGCCAGTCACGGCCCCTTTAGCTGCACCTAAATCTGCTTTGTTGCCGGCGCTATCTTGTACGTCAATGCCTGCAATGTCATCTTGCCGATCGGCATCTCGCGCGATGACAGAAACGTTGTCCATGTTAAAACCAGCATTTCTCAGCTCGCTGAGTGCTTGTTCTGTCTCGTGGCGGGTGGAGAAAACGCCTACTGCCCGCTTGTCTCGGTGGGCAACTCTGTCTCGATCGTGACTGCTGGGTACGTCGTAGATGCCCCAGTCTTGGATGCCGCGTACACTGAAGATACTCTGGGCTGTGGCGATTTCGGCATCAGTACCTTCTACAAATACTAGATACTCACCTCTTAAGAGGCGATCGTTGTAAATTTTTGCTTGCTCTTCAGGAACACCTAAACCTACCAATCCACCCACTAAACCGCCAGCAGCAGCACCGATCGCACCTCCTACTAAAGCATCTCCGAGAAGAGTTGCGATCGTACCACCTGCTACTATCGGGCCAATTCCCGGAATACTCAGCGCAGTTAGGCTGCCGATTAAGCCAATCAAGCCTCCCGTTACAGCCCCGGCGGTGGCACCTGCTTTAGCGCCGCGCCCTACTTGCTTGTCTTTACCACTACTAACTGTAGCTCCCGCGATGTTGTCACCGATGTTGTCATCATCGGTATTTTGTGCAACTACAGAAACTTTACTCATGGGAAAGCCTGCACTTTGAAGCTCTCTAAGCGCTATTTCTGTATCTCGGTAATTTGAAAATGCTCCTACAGCTCGCTTTTGTTGACCTAAAGCCATGTTTTTACATCCTCTGCTTGCTATGTATAGAATTTGTACAGCGACAAAATCAATTATTGATTTGTGCTATTACTATTCCTTTATTGACTATTTTCCCTAGCACTTTCATCGGTCGCTAGGGGGAACCTTGCTATCTATCCTCCGACAGATCGAGAACTAATTTCTCAAGTCTGAATTGAGGAGATAAGCAGCTATAAATCTGAAGTTAGAAGTCAGAATCCTGAAGAATAAATCTGACTTCTAACTCCTGAATTCTGCTAATTGTTGGATTGAGGCTGAGTTGAAGGGGAGGGATTTGCGCCTGCTACAACTGCCTTATTAGTTACGCTGTTGACACCTTTAATCTCTTTAGCTAAAGGTTCAATCGTGCCTAGATCGTTTTGATTAGGCACTGTCCCTGAGATAGTAACTGCACCATCTTTAGCGGTAACAATTAGTTGACCGCCGGTGATATTGACCTCTAATTTTGAACGGACTTCACTCGCTAAGTCGGCATCGGCTCTTTGTGTATCGCCACCAGTTACATTGTTACGTTGTTCTCGTGCGCGAATGTCAGCATCTGCTTGTGCTCTACGAATCTCGCTAGTAGCATCATCTCGGTTATCCTGAACTGTCTTAGTATCTGGTGTTTTGATATCTTCCTGCTGAGTAGAACCAGGAGCGTTAGCACTTGTTTTGGCAGTGTTGTCGCAAGCGGCAACTCCTAATAATAAGATACTACTGAGGAGAAATGGTGTTAGCTTCTTCATATTTAAGGTGCCTCTTGTTAAGATTGGATTAGCCAGGTGGACTTATTCTCTGTCCTTTTTAAAATTTAAACTAGCTTTAATAAATATAGAAATTAAGGTGAATTATTACATCGCTCTCTAGGTGTAAACTCGATATGTATCGGTAGGTAGAGGAAAATATTAAGTACAGGAGTTATGAGAATTTTGTTATAAAATAGTTATGAACACCACATACATCCATGAATTTACACTCTTCTGTGCTCTATGGTTTGTTCAAAGAAATTAAGTTCTTAACTAAGATAGTATCGCTCTCAGCGATCGTTTTTTAGAAATAGAAAGAATAGAGCAACTGGACACCAGACAAGACTCTCCTCTTTTTTCAAATTGGCGATCGCAAGATATTGATGCGTTTGCTCTGAAGGCTTATGTTTTTAATTTCTGGCTGGTGCGTAAGTCTTAAGTTATTGCTAGCAGCAGATTTGAGCTAATCTGTGGGGACATTAGGCGATCGCGCGTGCTTGAGTCAATTCCTAAACTAGCACTATAATAGATTAATCAAATGTAAAGTTTTACTAAGAGCGCGGTAAATAATGACCACTTTAAGCATAGAGCAAATTTCAATCCAGTTAGACAGCAAAAATTCAGCCGATCGGATGATCGCTTTAGCCAACCTGCGGCATATTCCGGCGGTGGAGGCAGTACCTTTAATAAAAAAGGTGTTAGACGATGAAAATTTACAGGTGCGATCGATGGCAGTCTTTGCCCTGGGTGTGAAACCCACCGAAGAATGCTATCCGATTCTGGTGAAATTGCTAGCAAATGACCCAGATTACGGCATTCGTGCCGATGCTGCTGGCGCTTTGGGCTATTTAGGGGATATTAGAGCTTTTGATGCTTTAATACGCGCTTTTTATGAAGATACCGACTGGTTAGTGCGCTTCAGCGCCGCCGTATCTTTGGGTAATCTTAAAGATCCTCGCGCCCGCGACGCGCTACTACAAGGTTTGGATAGTGAAGAAGTTGTCATGCAGCAAGCAGCAATTTCAGCTTTGGGTGAGATCAAAGCTGTGGAAGCAGTGGAAGCGATTTTGCGGTTTGTCCAGTCGGAAGATTGGCTAATCCGCCAGCGTCTTGCTGAAGCTTTGGGGAATTTGCCTAGTCCTAAGAGTGTTTCTGCGCTGAAATACTTAGAAAAAGACAGCAATTCCCAAGTATCTCAAGCTGCATCGCTTTCACTTCAGCGTTTGTCTGAAGAGGAAGGGATTTAAAAAGTTTTGAGATTTGAGTTGTTTAGCATCGGGGATGGGAAACCGGGTTTTTTACGAAAAGACTTCTTCCCATAAAGTCGGTAAAAAACCCGGTTTCTTTAGCCAAAGTGCCTAAGTCGTGTTAAATATCTTCCTTATTTCTTAGTCCGCGTCGGCGGACTTCGTTTGTGTAGTAGCGATCGCAACGACTTAATGAGAAATGGTGTAGGTTTCTCCGGATTTTGTATTACTATCTTCAACTATCAAAAATATCCAATTGTTCGGCCTCTAAATCCTGTTTCTCCTGTTTCTTAATCCCCTTCCGCAACCCCATTGCAATCTTACTGTGCTTCTCAATTTGCCGCATAACTTGCCGAGCCCTTTCAATTACCGACGGAGGTAAACCCGCCAATCTCCCGGCTTCAATCCCATAAGATTTATCCGCACCTCCCGGTTGAACTTGGTGCAAAAAAATAATTTGATCGGGTAATTCTTTCACAGTTACCTGATAATTTGCTACATTCGGCAAAATAGATGCTAACTCATTCATTTCGTGATAGTGAGTAGCAAAAATCGTCCGCGCCCGAATCTCATTTGCTAAATATTCCGCCACCGACCAAGCAATCGAAAGACCATCAAAAGTCGCCGTTCCTCTGCCAATTTCATCTAACAAAACTAGAGATTTAGGTGTAGCATGATTGAGAATATTTGCTGTCTCATTCATTTCTACCATAAAAGTAGACTGACCAGTTGCTAAATCATCCACAGCACCAACACGGGTAAAAATGCGATTGCATATTCCCAAAGATGCCGATTTTGCAGGTACAAAACTACCCGTTTGTGCCATCAACTGAATCAAACCCACCTGCCGTAAATAACAACTTTTACCGCTAGCATTCGGCCCAGTTAAAATAATTAAATCAGGTCTATTTACCGATTCTTCACTGCCTAAAAAAGCCGAATTAGGTACAAAAAAGCCCGCAGGTAAAGACTTTTCTACTACCGGATGTCGCCCTTCTACAATTTTAATTTCCCGACTTTCTACCATAGTCGGACGACAATAACCATAATATACTGCAACTTCAGCCAAACCGCACAAAACATCAGCGGCAGCCACCGCACGAGAAATATTACGAATCACTTCCGCCTGTTCTCCAACTGACTCGCGCAATCCCGTAAAGATATCATATTCTAACTGATTCAAATCCTCTCGTGCCGTTAAAATTCTTATTTCCCTTTCTTTCAATTCTTCAGTGCTATAACGCTCTTCATTAGTGAGAGTTTGCTTGCGAATGTAATCATGTGGAACTTGATCGATTTTCGATTTTGTAATACTAATATAATAGCCAAAAGCTTTATTATAGCCAACTTTTAAGTTAGAAATTCCCGTGCGCGTTCTTTCCGTCGCCTCCAAATTAGCCAGCCATTGTTGATCGCCTGATGCCATGCCTCGCATTCGATCCAACTCATCATTAATACCTGGGCGAATTAAACCACCCTCTTTTAAATGAATAGGCGGTTCATCTACTAAATAAGCATGGATATTTTGCCCTAATTTATCTAGCACGGGCGGCACATTTTGTAAGGCCTTAAGATAAGGAGAACGTCCCTGCAATGCTACATTAGCTAGTTGTGGTAATTTCTCTAAAGAATCAGCTAAGGAAACTAATTGTCTAGCAGTTGCAGTACCAGAACCAGCACGACCGGCCAGCCTTTCTATATCATAAATTTGGCGTAATAATTGCTGTAAACTTTGACGCAAAGAATTATTTTCTACTAATTCTTGAATCGTATCATGTCTAGCACGAATAGCTTTAATATCTAACAATGGTTGCAAGAACCAGCGACGTAAAGCGCGACCTCCCATTGCAGTATTAGTTTTATCAATTGCCCACAATAAAGAACCGTGAAAATTGCCATCGCGGACTGTTTGGATGATTTCAAGATTGCGGCGAGTTTGGTGATCTAGAATTAAAAAATCGCTGAGTGCATAAGTGTGTAGAGGTTCCAAAGGAACTGAATTTTCTTTCTGAGTTTCTTCTAAGTATTCTAATAAACCGCCAGCGGCGCGAACACCTAAAGGGAGATTTTCACATCCCATACCTTCCAGCGATCGCACTTTAAATTTTTGTAGAAGTCGCTGTTTTGCCTCTGGAAGAGTGAAGGGAAGTTGCTTCCGCAGTGAATAGCAAAATGAAGGAGGTAAAGATTCAGGTAAATGTTCCGATCTCTCTCCTGGTCTTAGCATTGTACCTACATTTTGGCTATGAGTAGGAATGAGAATTTCTGAGGGTTGTAAACGTAGCAATTCTAGATTTAATTGTTCTAAATTAGTAGATTGAACAGTTAAAAATTCACCTGTAGAAATATCAGTATAAGCTAAACCCCAATGTTCGCCAGCAATCACAACTGCTGCTAAAAAGTTATTTTGACGAGGTTTAAGCATCCCATCATCTGTCAAGGTTCCAGGAGTGAGAATTTTAGTAATTTCTCGCTTAACTTGGCGGCCTTCTTTAGCAGCAATTGCTGCATCTTCTACTTGGTCGCAAATTACTACTGCATAGCCTTTTTCTACTAACATGGCACTGTAGCGGTCTAGTGAGTGATGGGGTACACCTGTCATCGGTACTCTACCGATTTCTTTACCACCTTCCTTGCTAGTACAAACCAGTTCTAATTCCCCTGAAATGGTAACAGCATCTTGGAAAAAACACTCAAAGAAATCGCCGACACGAAAGAAAAGAAGCGCATGGGGATATTGTTCTTTAACACCTACATACCGCTGCATCATCGGTGTCAGTTTATCAAAATCTAGCAATGCGTAGTCAGCATTACGGATATTGGGTTGATTGGGGTCAGTAGGAGTAGATGCAGTGTAAGGCATAGAGATGCTGGGGAGAAGCTTTAACCTTTAATAACTTTACCTCAAGGATTGACTTTTAGAGGAGTTGGGTGCTAAGAAAGTTGGAGGTAAGAGCTAGGGCTGTGCTGGAAGGGGATTGATCTGATTACGTGGCTGATGGCAACCCTCCTATTTTGGTAAAGTTAGGTGATGCTTTCAAATTTAGTTTGTAAAATTTTCATTCCTGTTCCTTTTCTGCTAGTTGCTCTTCTAATTCAAGCAGTGTTCCTGTTCCTAGATCTGGGTCTTCAATTAAAATATCTTCTGATTTGGGTAGTTCATCTAAATCTCCATCTGTACTGATCCTTATCCATACTGAACCCAGTGGGGAACGAATCATTTCATAGTCATCACTGATCCAGCCAAAACTTTCGATGCCTTCTGGTGTAATAATACCAACTTTTAATTCTAAATCCATCAATTCTCTAAGCGATCGGCATCGTCTTTGACCTAAGCGACTATTGCAACTATGATGTCCCCAAGCTACATTTGCTGGAACATGATCGATGCGGTCATATACTAAGGGTTCAAGATGAAAAAGATTAACAATAGTTGAGCGTGTTGCTCCTTCTACTTGATCTGCTGCATTATCGGAAACACTATCCTCATTAAAAGATACCATTTTATGTAATTCTTCGTAACTTAGCAAGCGGAGACATAAAGGACAACTACACAATCCATGTCGCATTACACCTTTATATTCATAACTTGTGTCACCAAGTAATCCGTTTTGTGCAAGAATGGCTTGTAAATGTTTGGTCTGTGTGGTGACATAAGGACTTCCAACTGTGTGAACTATGAGCCAAGCTAGTACACATTGAGATAAGTAATTAGTTGTTTGATCTGCATATTCAGGTGCAAATACTCCCTGATCTACTCCTTCTATGCGTTCAGTGAATTCTCCTATTCTTGGAATGCGCTGAACAAAATGACCAGTATCAGTAACGTTTTTAGTCCGCCGTGAATTAACTATTTTACCATCTTTTTCAAGACCGCGAAGACTCCAATTTGGTAAAGGTGGGAAAGTTTGCTTTCCAATATGTGTACGATAAAGTACAAAAGCATTTATCCCTACAATTATCCACGAATCAACACCATTGATAAACTTCTGTTTCGGATTATAAGCAGCATCAAAATACTGCTCTGGAAATAACCTGATTATATATCCATCTTGATAATTACGAAGATCGACACTAGACAGCTTTTCATAAGGTAATATTACCCGATTACTACGACCAACATGGTTTTGATAAGCACCTTTTTTACCCCCACGAGGTGTAGCATATCCTGCTTTTTCAAGTTTGTCCCTATCTTTTTTTACCATAAAATTCCAGGCTGAATTGGGATAGAGTTCATGTTTTTTACCTGAATGTCCTTTCAGAAGACGGCATCCATTGAGACAACAAAGTTCTGGCAAATTAGTGTATGTCATAAAATGCTCTCCGAGCAGCGATTAAAAACTTTTGAAATATCCAAATTTCCTGATAATAAATTCGGTAATATCGCATCACGAATATCTCGCAAGCGCCGATTTTGTTCTTGCATTTTAATCATACTTTCTGGGGTACTAGCTGACTGCTCAAGTGGCAATCCAAGGAGTGAAACATACTGCACAGCACTAATTACGCTCAAAATAGCATCCTGTTCTTCTAAAGGTGGAACTGCTATCTGAAACTCGAATAAATCTGATTTATATAGTTCTGGATAAGTTGATCCATTCGCCACCATATCTAAATAAACTCGATTTGTTCTAAACCAATAAGCTAAATAGAGCGGTCTGATTTTTGAGCCACATTGAAAATTAAGAAAGCCTTGATTAGTAGCCATTGGGATAGCATTAATTGCAACAGCACCTACAGGTGCTCTTTTTGTGAGCATTACTGTTCCGGTAGGTAGTAATTTTGCAGCACTATTATTTAAACCTAATTGAGTAATTGTTCTTTCAGTATTAGAGACATAGACACTATCTGTAAAACCCGTAATTTCTTTAGGAGTAAGCCAAGGAATTTCGCCATCCCAATAACTATCATTTTTGGTGCTAGGCGTACCACCACTATCAACATAAGTAATTAATTTTCCTTCAGGGTTAGGTTCAAGAGTTCCACACAACCAATAACTAGGGCATTTCAACAGAGGTTCAGCCATATAGTAACTCCTTTAAAACATTTAGTGCTGAATTTGAGGCTCGATCAATTTCCGCTATCCTATTTTCTACATCGGTAAATTCTGCACGTAGTTCTGTTATATCCCACTGTTTTGTCAGATTTTCATCAAAGCCAACATATCTGCCTGGAACTAAAGACATTTTATGATATCTTATCTCTTCAAGGGTAGCAGATTTACAAAAGCCAGGAATATCTTTATATTCATTTATTCGATCGCGGCTGCGCCATAAATTATAAGTGTTAGCAATCTTAGCAATCTCATCATCTGCGATCGTGCGGTGAGTTCGATCTGCCATCTGACCAAAATTTGCCGCATAAATAAAGAGGGATTCCCCTGCGCGATCGCGCCATTTATCATCTCTTTTATTTTTAGCAATAAACCACAAAGAAGCTGCTATTTGTGTTGTGTAAAAAAGCTGGCTTGGTAATGCTACAATACAATCTATCAAGTCATCCTCAATTATTTTACTGCGAATTTCTCCCTCTACTTGACCATGATTCAGCGAACCATTTGATAACACAAAACCAGCAATCCCTCGATCTGATAAATGGTAAATAATATGTTGTATCCAAGCAAAGTTAGCATTACTAGCCGGTGGAATCCCGTAATGCCACCGCTGGTCTTGATGAAGTCGATATCCCTCCCAGTCACTCATATTAAATGGTGGATTAGCTAGAATAAAATCTGCTTTTAAATCTGGATGCAGATCGCTATTTAGAGTGTCAGCATTACACTCACCAATATTAGCCTCAATCCCCCGGATTGCCAAATTCATCTTGCATAATCGCCAAGTGGTTTGGTTAGATTCTTGCCCATAAATTAAGATATCATTAGCCTTGCCTCCAGCCGCCAGTACAAACTTTTCTGACTGGACAAAAATCCCCCCAGAACCACAACAAGGATCGTAAATTTTACCCTGATATGGTTGCGTCATTTCGACTAATAGCTTGACGACTGACTGCGGAGTATAAAACTCACCTCCCTTACCTTCCCAGTTAGCAAATCGTCCTAAAAAATATTCGTAAACTCTGCCCAAAATATCTTTTGAACTACTATTTTTTTCACCTAGATCAATTGTGTTAATAATAGCTATTAATTCTGATAATCGGCGAGGATCTAAAGATGAGTAAGCTTTCGGTAATATACTACTCAGAGATGAATTTTCTTTCTCAATCACCATCATTGCTTCATCTATGAGATTCCCAATATTGAGGAGATTTGCTTGAGATTTTAAATTTGACCAGCGGACTGATTCAGGAATTTCAAAGCGGTTATCAGTCAAGCCACAATCTTGTTCTTCAGTAAATTTATCGTTACCATCTGGGAGTGAAAACTGACTTGATGAGTCTAAGCCCCAAATTTCTAACTGGTCGTAACGTTCTTCAAACTGATCGGAAATGGATTTGAGAAAAATTAAGCCTAAAACTATATGTTTATATTCAGCGGAATCCATTTGACCGCGCAACTTGTCAGCAGCAGCCCAAAGCTTTTCTTCAAACCCTAAATTAGCACCTTTGCCATTTTGCTTAATGGTGCTTTTTTTGCGAACTACCAAAATAACTCCTTTAAATCTTTTGTAGGGTAGTCAATACCCATCGCAGACGATAGCATAAAAGCGCGATCGCACCCCCAAGCAACAAAAGCCCCCCTTTTTAAGGGGGGTTCAGGTAACGAACGATCGCAACAGCAACATCAACGAAACATACTACTAACCGAACTATCCTCATGAATTCGCCAAATTGCTTCACCAAGCAAATTAGCAACCGTGAGTACAGTCAACTGTGGAAAGTGCTTATCCGCAGCCAGAGGAATCGTATTAGTCACAATTACCTCTTCAAGTACACCACTTGACAAACGCTCGATCGCTGGGGGCGAAAACACCGCATGAGTCGCACAAGCATAAACCTGTCTGGCCCCTTCCCGACGCAACAACTGAGCTCCTTCGGTAATCGTCCCTCCGGTGTCAATCATGTCATCCACCAACACCGCAGTTTTGCCCTTCACATCCCCGATTACATTCATCACTTCCGCCACATTATGGGCTTGGCGGCGCTTGTCGATAATTGCCAGGGGTGCGTCGTTGAGCTTTTTAGCAAAAGCCCTCGCCCTAGCAACCCCGCCCACATCCGGCGAAACCACAACAATGTCAGGCAATTGTTTACTCGCCAAATAATCCAAAATTACAGGCGAACCATAAACATGATCGAAAGGAATATCAAAATAACCTTGAATCTGAGCTGAGTGCAAATCCATCGCCAAAATGCGATTAGCCCCCGCCTCAGTAATCAAATTAGCAACCAGCTTGGCAGTAATTGACTCCCGACCAGCGGTTTTGCGATCGGCCCGAGCATAGCCATAATAGGGAATAACCGCTGTAATTTGCCGAGCAGAAGCCCGACGGCAGGCATCAATCATAATCAACAACTCCATCAGGTGATCGTTCACCGGCTGGCAAGTTGGCTGGATCAAATAAACATCACATCCCCGAATCGATTCCTGAATTTGGATGTAAAGTTCCCCATCAGCAAACCTTTTGCGTACCATTGGCCCTAAGTCTATACCCAAGTAGCGAGCTACTTCTTGAGCAAGAAGAGTATTAGCAGAGCCAGAAAATAGCCGCAGCCGGTTGTGATCGGGGATCTGAGGCTCAGAAAGCGGAAGCGGTAAAGTAGCAGAACGGATCACGGCAGGGCCCCTCGCAGGACATTCTTTTTAAGGTAATTTTACCATCCTCAACTCAAAACATTACCTCGTATTTTTAGCAGTTTATTTTAGAGGCAGACCCAAGATTTAGATGGGATTAAGTGAATTTACGTAGATATAATGATGCAACAGATCGAGAGAGAATAAAATTAAAGAATATTTTAAAATCTAGGAGCTTTACAAGATCCTAGATTTTTGATATCTGCATTCACACCTGGAGAAGCCAATGACTTTAAGAGAACGCATTGACGCGGATATCAAAACCGCGATGAAGTCTAAAGAGAAAGTGCGCCTGGAAACAGTCCGCAGTATTAAGAAAGTTTTGCTAGAAAAAGAAGTTAGTGCCCGCCCGGAAGCGCTGACGGAAGCTCAAGAAATGGAGGTTTTGGTACAAATAGCCAAGCAGCGACGGGACTCTATTGAGCAGTACAGCAAAGCTGGTCGCCAGGATTTGGTAGAACAAGAAGCCGCTGAACTCGCCATTATTGAAGAATATTTGCCCGCACAAATGTCTGACACTGAGGTGAGTACGATACTTGATGAGATTATTGTCTCTGTAGGTGCTACGTCGGCCAAGGATATGGGCAAGGTGATGGGTGCTGCCATGCAGCAGCTTAAAGGTAAAGCCGATGGCAAGAAAATTCAAGAAATGGTGAAAGCGAAGCTAAATGGCTAGGAATTGTAACTTTTGAGTTGTGAGTTGGGGAGATAAGGGGTAACAACGGTTCCATCGGGACTCGACATCAGGGAGCGTGAAGTATGCTAGGGAACTTGAGTCTTTGGGCTTGTACCCTTCTAGATAACTAAATCTTTCTGACTCCTGACTCCTAGCTCCTGCCTTCTAAAATTATCAGTTTTTTCTGGGTCTACTTAAAATTTATGCAACCGCCTATTCCCATTGGGACTACCCTACAAAACCGCTACCACTTGCTCAGTATCTTGGGTCAAGGGGGGTTCGGCCGCACCTATTTAGCAGAAGATCGAGGGCGTTTTCAAGAACGCTGCGCTCTTAAGGAATTTATTCCCATTCAAAGCGGTACTCATGCCATAGAGAAATCTAAAGAGCTGTTTCAAAGGGAAGCGGCGGTACTTTATCAAATTCAGCACCCGCAAATTCCCCAGTTTCGGGCAAATTTTGAAGAGAATCAGCGCTTGTTCTTGGTGCAGGATTATGTTGAGGGGAAGACCTACCGTCGGCTGCTGCAAGAGCGTAAGGCAAGTGGGAATAATTTCTCGGAAGCAGAGGTGCAGGTGTTCCTGCGGCAAATGCTGCCGGTGCTGGCTCACATTCACGCTAAGGGGATTATCCACCGGGATATTGCACCGGACAATATTATTTTGCGAAATAGCGACCAACTCCCAGTGCTGATTGATTTTGGGGTGGTGAAGGAATTAGCGACTAGGGTACAAGGAACCGATCCGGCTCTCCCAGCAACCAGTGTGGGAAAAATCGGCTATGCACCTGTGGAACAAATGCAAACGGGACGGGCAAATCCGAGCAGCGATCTCTACGCTTTGGCGGTGAGTGCGATCGTTTTGCTGACGGGGAGGGAGCCGCAAGAACTGCTGGAGGAAAATACGCTGATCTGGAATTGGCAAAGGTGGACGCAGGTGAGTTTGGGTTTTGCTTATGTGTTAAATCGGATGTTGAGCCGTCAACCTGGCGATCGCTTTCAGTCTGTAAGCGAAGTTGCTCAAGCTTTAGATGGACAGGCTAATCCCAGTTTTCAACCTCAAACTCCCGCTTCTACCCCTACCCCGGCGAGGTCGAATGTCTCCCAAGTAGCAACGGTAGCGGTGGGGCGCAAGCCCGATCCTGCTAGTCCCACTCCTGGCCAACAGCATAAACCCGACCCTGCGATCGCACCCTCCACTGATTCTTTCTGGGATAACTCAATGGCTGCGACGGCGCTGGGTGCGGTATTAGTAATCTTGACGGGATTTGGTTCTTGGGCTTTGGTAAGTTCATTTTTGAACAGTCAGGGAGAGAAACCATCACCGAAACCTTCAATATTTGTTAGTCCAACTCCGACTCCGACTCGAACTCCTACACCCACTTCTACTCTGACTCCCACTCCTACTCCGACTCCTAAATCTGACCCAACCCTAGAACCAATACCAGAACCGACCCTAGAACCAATACCAGAACCAACTCTAGAACCAACGCCAGAACCAACTCTAGAACCAACGCCAGAACCAACTCTAGAACCGACACCAGAACCAACGCCAGAACCAACGCCAGAACCAACGCCAGAACCGAAACCAACACCATCTCCCAAACCAACACCATCTCCGACTCCTAAGCCATCTCCGACTCCTAAGCCATCTCCATCTCCTGAGCCATCTCCGACCCCGACTCCTGAGCCATCTCCGACCCCGATTCCTGAGCCATCTCCGACCCCGATTCCTGAGCCATCTCCGACCCCGATTCCTGAGCCATCTCCGACCCCCATTTCTGAGCCATCTCCATCTCCTGAGCCAAATTCGAGTAATATTCCGCCTCCATCGGATAATCCTACTGAACCCCCTTCACCATCTCTATAGGTATA
>NZ_CACA01000237.1:0-8939 GCF_000180455.1 Kamptonema sp. PCC 6506 | reverse complement strand
AGTTACCAGTTAACAGTTAACAGTTAACAGTTAACAGTTAACCAACATTACAGGAGTGCCAAAAAATGGAAATCGAGGTGAGCGTACAGGACTATTTCTGGGAAGCTAACGAATCAACTTCAGCGACAATTAGCCCTAAGAGTATCGCCGAGGGACAGATTCACCCAGAAACCTGGGAAACCTGGTTTCAGACATGGCTAGAAACCCTTTCCCCAGACATTGGGCCAGTTCCCAGTTGCGAACTCAGCCTCCGCCTCACAGGAGACCCTGAAATGCAAACCCTCAACAGCCAATATCGGCAGCAAAATCAACCGACCGATGTACTAGCTTTTGCCGCTTTAGAGGTAAACTGTCCTCATCCCCAAGAAATGGTAGCATCCATGCCCCTGTATTTGGGTGATATAGTAATTTCGGTCGATACAGCTCACCGCCAAGCCCAGCAGCAACACCATCCCTTAACAACGGAGCTCGCATGGCTAGCGGCTCACGGTTTCTTGCATCTTTTGGGCTGGGATCACCCGGATGAAGATAGTTTGAATAGTATGCTCAATCAACAAGAAATATTGCTTAAAACGATTGGTCTTACCGTTCAAACATAAACGATTTCAATTATATAAGATTGGTGGGCGATGAGTTAACTTTCATCATAACAAAGTCAAAAATAACTTTCTGAAATCACACCCAAAAATCAACAAAAACAGGAAAGCTACGAGACTAAATTAAGCCAATCTTCAAGGTCTTGGGAACACTCATCTCTATCACTTAAGTTTGCCATTTATGAAATTAAATGAGTCGTCAATCTCCTCGGAGCGTGCAGAATTTATCCCCGATTCAGACTCTTCAACCCAAAGCCTGAAAGCGTGTACTAAAGCAGTGAAACATAACCGGGAACTATCCTGGCAAGTTGCCTCCAGTTTAGCAATTAGTTTTAAATTCGCCTGGGCGGGCCTAAGTTATGCTTTTGAAACTCAGCGGAATTTTCGCATTCACACTGTCATTGGCACCTTAGCAATTGTTTTAAGTATCTTTTTGCATCTAAAACCAGTAGAAATATCCGTAATTGGCTTAACAATCGGTTTAGTTTTAGCCCTAGAATTGCTAAATACCGCCATAGAATCAGTGGTAGACTTAACAGTTCAGCAAACCTACCACGACCTAGCTAGAATAGCGAAAGATTGTGCTGCTGGATCTGTGTTAGTTTCAGCAATGGTCTCTGCTCTCGTCGCAGCTACCCTGTTGCTGCCTCCTTTATTAGCCCTAATTCAACCAGTAATTAGCCATTAGACAACAGCTTATTTATAGGAGTATAGCCCTTGATTATAGTCATCGATAACTACGACAGCTTCACCTATAATTTGGTGCAGTATTTAGGAGAATTGGGGGCAGATTTACCTGTAGCCGCCCAAGTGCAAGTCTACCGTAACGACCAAATCTCTATAGAAGAAATTCGCCAGTTGCAGCCAGCAGCAATTGTGATTTCTCCAGGGCCAGGACGACCAGAAGATGCCGGAATTTCTCTAGAATTGATTAAAGAATTAGGGTCAACCATGCCCATTTTAGGAGTTTGCCTCGGTCATCAAAGTATCGGTCAAGTTTTTGGGGGCAATATTGTTTCTGCACCCACTTTAATGCACGGTAAAACTTCTCCGGTTCTGCACGCAGGGATAGGAGTTTTTGAGGGGGTAGAATCGCCCTTAACTGCCACCCGCTACCACAGCCTAGTAATTGAACGAGAAAGTTGTCCAGAGGTTTTGGAAATTACAGCTTGGGTGGAAGATGGTACGATTATGGGCGTGCGTCATCGCCAATACCCGCATATCGAGGGAGTTCAATTTCACCCTGAAAGTGTATTGACAACTTCGGGGAAGCAATTGCTACGAAATTTCTTGGCAAGGCTTCAAAATTAATCGGGTTTTAATCCCACCAAGGTGAATGTAAGAGATGATATTCGGTCAAATTAAACGGGTTTAAATAGATAGGAAGAAAGATGAAACGGCGACAATTAATGCGTTACGCACAGACAAGTTTACTAGCAGCTTTAGCAACTACCTTACCTTCAGGATGGCAAAGCTATCAAGCACAAACCAGCAATGGTTTGTCCGTGCAATGGTTAGGGCATACTTGCTTTTTATTCACTGGCGACGGTCTAAAAGTGCTGGTAAATCCATTCCGTCCAATCGGTTGTACGGCGGGATACCGCGCTCCCAATGTGGCTACAGATTTAATTCTGATTAGCAGCAGATTATTAGATGAAGGCGCGATCGAGGGATTTTCAAATAATCCGGGACTCCTTTACGAACCGGGAGTTTTTCAGTTTAATGGGATGCGGATTGAGGGTATTAATACACAGAAAGATCGCGAAGGGGGACGGCGTTTTGGGATGAATGTGGCTTGGATGTGGAAGCAGGCGGGTGTCAAAATTCTACACTTGGGGGGAATTGCCGGACAAATTGAAATTGAACAACAAATCTTGCTCGGACGGCCAGATTTGCTGTTAATTCCTGTGGGAGGCGGCCCCAAGGCTTATACTCCTGAAGAGGCGAAAAAAACTGTGGAACTTCTGAAACCCAAAATGGTGATTCCCACTCATTACAAAACCCCAGCAGCGGATGCAGCGGCCTGCGATTTGGTATCGCTAGATGACTTTTTAGCGCTAATGAGTGGCACTCCTGTGCGCCGCATAGATCGGGATACGATCGCGCTTAAACCTGCTGATTTACCTGATAATGGGTCGGTAATTGAAGTTTTAAGTTACAGGTTTTAAGGGTTACTATACTTGTCTGTGCTAAATGGTGGCGATCGCGATCTCCTCCATACAAGTTACCCACTAGCAATTAACAATTAACAATCCTCTCTGAGCCTGTCGAGAGGATTGTTAAAATCATCTATTTTTAGTTAAACTTAACTTATTACGCAGCACGCTGAGTTAACAAACCCCAGATGAACAGCAGCACGACTGCACCGATGACTGCAAATGCTACACTAGGGATGGTCAAAGCTCCGTAGGATGCACCCGCGCTAGTTCCTAAAAGGACTTGACCAAGATAACCGCCAGCTAGAGCACCCAAAATTCCTAAAACAGTTGTTGCTAGAAAGCCGCCGCCTTGATGACCTGGATAAATGGCTTTGGCGATCGCGCCAGCAATTAAACCTAATACAATCCAAGCAATAATTCCCATTTCTTTTTCTCCTGACCGTTCAATTTTTATTCTTTTTCTTTGCCTTATGTTCTAAGAATAACAATTGCGGCTGTATATTCTCCTCTACCATTGGGAGGAATCTGATGGGTTAGAAATTTGACCGAAAATCAGAGCTTTGAGGCTTTTTAATCTCTAAAAACAGTCAGAAATAATTTTTTATATGTCGAAAGTTGTAAGTAGAGGCTTTCCTAAGCTGTCAAATTTAGCTCTAAAATTACAACGACCCGTTTTAAGTCAAGAAAATTAGGTGGCAGATGGATCTAAGCTTGTGCATGATTGTCAAAAATGAGGAAATGGCGCTACCCCTGGCGCTAAGCAGCGTTAAAGAGGTTGTGGATGAAATTGTGGTGGTGGATACGGGTTCGAGCGATCGCACCCCGGAAATCGCTAGAAGATTCGGCGCGCGGGTTTATAGCTTTGAATGGTGTCACGACTTTGCGGCGGCGCGAAATCACTCTCTCCAGTATGCTCGTGGTGAGTGGATTTTGGTGTTGGATGCTGATGAAGTGCTGGCTTCGGAGATTGTCCCACACCTGAAGCAGGCGATTAAGAGCGATCGCCACTTGCTAATTAATCTGATCCGCCAAGAAATCGGTGCAGTACAATCTCCTTACTCCTTGGTGTCGCGCTTATTCCGCAACCATCCCAAGATCCGCTTTTCTCGACCTTATCATGCAATGGTAGATGACAGCGTTGGGGAGATTATGACCTGGGAACTGCAATGGAAAATAGGTTCTCTCCCTGGCGTGGCGATTTTACACTCTGGATATCAAGCTGGTGCGATCGCTGCTAAAGGTAAACTTCAAAAAGCTCGGGAAGCGATGGAAAGTTATATCGCTCAACATCCAAATGACCCCTATGTATGCAGCAAGTTAGGTGCTTTGTACGTGGAAATTGGGGAAGTTCAGCGAGGGATAGCACTATTAAAACGAGGCTTGACCGCGATCTCTATAGATACTTATGTACTCTATGAACTGCACTATCATCTAGCCATTGCCTATCGTCAACAACAACAGTTTGACAAAGCAAAGGAACATTATCAAACCGCACTTAAATTAGAGATTTTACCTCAGTTAAAATTGGGAGCTTACAATAATTTAGCCAATTTACTCAAGGATGAGGGCAATCTGGGTGGTGCAAAAAGTCTTTACGAGATGACTTTGCAAATTGACCCCAATTTTGTTGCTGGTTATTATAATTTGGGCATGACACTGAAAGCTCAGGGAAAATTAGAGGCTGCGATCGCGACTTATCAGCAAGCGATCGCTCTCAATCCTGACTCTGCGGAAGCTTACCAAAATTTGGGCGTTGTTTTCCTCAAAGTTGGGAATGTGGCGGAAAGTGTAGCGGCGTTTAAGAAAGCGATCGCGCTTCATGACGAACACAGCAACCCTATAGAAGCTGAACGGCTGCGCGGGGGATTGCGAGAAATGGGTTTGATGTAATCGCGATCGCCTAGATGCACTCATAAAAACAGTTCGGCAAGCGGGAAACTCAGAGTCTTTAGACCTGAGAGGTAAGCGGCACGGGCGGTTTTAACCGCCGTGAATCTTTCTTTAATTGGCGGCATGGTGTGGATCTTCAATATATTTCTTAACCACTTCACTACTAATATTACCTGCGGTACTTACAAAATAGCTACTCGTCCACAAACTAGGTAACTTTAGTAAATGTGGAAACTCTTTTCTCAGGTAATTACTCGACCTTCCTTTAAAAGCTTTGACCACTAATGCCGGAGTGTCTGTGGGTTTAACCGCTACAAATAAATGCACATGATCTGGCGCGACCTCCAAAGCCAAAATGTCCCAACCTTTCTCTATCGCCAAATCTAAAAATATCTGACGGGTTCTAGTTGCTACATTATCCACTAAAACTGGGCGGCGACGCTTAGGGATAAACACAAAATGGTAATTCAGCAGGAACTTAACGTGGTTATGGGTTTTATATTCCGGCAGGGGCAGCATAAAATATTTGTAGACACGACTTGACATATCGACTATACCGTGTGATGCTAATTAATAGCAATATAAGTTATAAAAACATGGCTA
Source organism: Kamptonema sp. PCC 6506 (assembly GCF_000180455.1). Taxonomy (NCBI): domain Bacteria; kingdom Bacillati; phylum Cyanobacteriota; class Cyanophyceae; order Oscillatoriales; family Microcoleaceae; genus Kamptonema; species Kamptonema sp. PCC 6506. The sequence continues at coordinate 3,691 of NZ_CACA01000237.1, read as the reverse complement.
AAGCTAGAAGTAAAACGCCCAAAAAACCGAAAGTACCGTTAGGAGTTCAGCAAAATTTAATTAGTCCAAGTCAGCAATTGAAAGCTGTTCTTGAGTTTATCTGCTCTGAGTCAAACAAGCTCCATAATTGCGCCACTTATTATGCCCGACAAATCTGGTTTAAGTCCCATAAGTATGTGACAAGTTTTGACCTTGTAAAAAACCTTACCAAAAATGCACACTTTTCGGCACTTCCTTCTGATGCCGCAACGCAAACCTGTCTCTCAGTTGGAGAGTCGATTAGCGCATTTGCAAAATTAAGAGAACTATGGCGCAATGGCGAACTTGAAAATAAACCCAAGCCACCCAACTATCGGAAGCCAGGATACCAATTAGTTGCCTATCCCAAACGGGCATTAAAACTGATTGACGGACAAATTAGATTTCCTCTGGGTCTGCGTGTTAATGCTTGGTTCGGATTGAAAGAGTTTTTCCTACCGATGCCATCCAACCTTGATTTTGAAAATCTCAGAGAGGTACGAATACTGCCCAGAAATGGCTGCTTTTATGCTGAGTTTGTTTATCCAGTTGTGGTTAAAAAACCTATTTTAGATCCCGCTAAATGTTTGGGTCTGGATCACGGCTTAAATAATTGGTTAACAGGGGTTAGCAATGTCGGGACAAGTTTTATTGTTGATGGCAAGCACTTAAAATCTATCAACCAATGGTACAACAAGCAAGTTGCTAAGCAAATGACCGATAAACCCAATGGCTTCTGGTCTAAACGTTTAGCGGCAATGACTGAAAAGCGGAACCGACAAATGCGAGATGCGGTTAACAAAGCGGCTCGCATAGTAATTCAACATTGTTTAGATAACAGTATCGGCACTTTGGTTTTTGGTTGGAACAAAGGACAAAAGTCTGGAATAGATTTAGGCAATAAGACTAATCAGAATTTTGTACAAATCCCTACCGCTAGACTCAAAGCCAGAATAGAACAACTATGCAAGTTGTATGGTATTCGGTTTGAGGAAACTGAAGAAAGTTACACCAGTAAAGCTAGTTTTTTAGACGCTGACGCGCTACCTAATTTTGGTGAAAAACCCGTAGGCGAAGCCACTCTGAAAGAGTTAGGGTGGAAGGCATCTGGAAAAAGAGTTAAGCGTGGATTGTATCGTACTTCTGAGGGTGTTGAAATCAACGCCGATTGTAACGGCGCGGCTAATATTTTAAGAAAAGTAGCGGTGAAGCTTGGGCTAGACCTAAGTGGAATCAGTAGAGGCGGTTTGTGCTCGCCTTTGAAGTCTAGATTTTGGACTATTCAAGAATCTCAGCGGCTTTAGCCCTGAGAGTATCAATAAAGTTAATGCTACGATCTAGGAATTGTGCGACCAAGGTCAGTAAATTATCTCTACCTTGGCTGTATCCAAATCATAGCGCGCACCTACAATTTTTAGTTTACCAGTCTTCACCGCTTCCCCTAAAATCGATGAGGTAACTTTTAACTTATCCACACTCATTTTGATATTAGCTCTGACGAGGTTATCTAACTTATCCCCCGACTGATTTTGTACTTGCTCTAAAGCTGGTTTAATAGCTGCTACCACAGTGCCAATATTGCCAGGAACAGAATGACCCTCTAAAGTTGCTTTAACAGCACCACACCGTTCGTGACCGAGTACCAATATCAGTGGAACCCCTAATTCTGCTACCGAATATTCAATGCTACCGATGATAGTATTGTCAGTGACATTGCCCGCTACTCGCACATCAAATATATCGCCCAATCCTCGATCGAAAAGTAGTTCGGGAGGAACCCGCGAATCCGAACATCCGAGAATGGTCGCAAATGGATGTTGACTGTGTGCAACCTCTGAAATTCGCGCCTGATTTTGGTCGGGAAAAATCCGTTTTTGCTGAATATAGCGCTGATTCCCTTCCATCAATTTTTTGAGCGCTTGATCTGCCATTATACTGGGAGCCACCTCTTTTGGATTTATTTCTGCGATCGCACTTTGAGATTTCAAGAGGTGCGGCCAAAGGCTGGCTGCCATTGCGCTCGCACCACCGAGCAGAATTAAATTTCTCCGGGACATCTTGCCTATTTTTCTGGCTTCTGTCATTGTTTTATAATTTAGAGCGAGTGTTGATATCGATCGATTATAAGCTCTACAATAAGACTCAGCACTAAATCTTTATTTTTCTTTATAAGCCACACTCCACAGATTATAAAAGTAGATTTAATAGCGCTCCCAGTCCTCAAAAACCATCCAACACTAGCGGCAAACATTTAAAGGTTTTCTCAGGCTATAATCTACTTTGATTGAACTCATTTTCTCGCTACTTTTTAACTCGCTCGTAGAGTCAGACGCACGATTTAGTAATAATTACAACAATAATACCTTTGCTCTGGCTATTGACGCGACAACTCATAACAGATTTTCCTGCCAAATTGCTCACATTAGGGTAAAGTAAAAGGCGGATTGGATACTATACTACTCTGATGCAGATAGAGAAGCTACCCCGCCAAATCAACCCCCGTCGCCAAAACCAAAGGCGTTCAGTTAAACCACGCCGCCGAACTCCTGCCAAATCCTCTCGGTTAAAATATGGCAATATCCTCTCCCTAACCGCCGCCGCGATCGCGATCGCTTGGATAGTGACAATTCCCTTCAGAAGTCATCGTGTCGCAGAACCGCCAATTGTCTCTCAACCCCCTACTATATCGCCGCTACCAGTTCAGGGAACTTCCAATCCGCCTTCAAACCAAAGCGATCGCACCTTCAGCTACAACGTCAAAATACCCCCAAACCAAATTTACAGCCAAGAATTACAAGTCATCGTTGACGAACTTGTAAACATCGCCACCAGCAAAAAACTACCTACAGCCTCCCTATCCATTACCTTAATTGATGTCAGCAATTCCAACGCCCACACCTTTGCCGGCTATCAAAATCAAACACCTAGATTTCCCGCTAGTGTAGCCAAATTATTTTGGATGGCAGGTTTTTATGGAGCCCTAGAAAAAGGTCTGATCCAAAAAGATGAATCCTCTTTTACTTCCGACCTCAAGCAAATGATACAGGTATCCAATAACGATGCTGCTAGCCGGATTCTAGACACCATCACGGACACAGAATCAGGGGGAGAACTTAGCGGTCAAAAATTGCAAACTTGGCTAAAAAAACGTCAACAAATCAATGCTTTTTTCCAAGCAGCAGGATACGAAGGTATTAAACTCACCACCAAAAATTATCCGATCTACTATTTAGGTCAAGAAGGGCCAAAAGGACGCGAGTTACAACTGCGGAGTAACTCCCCCAAACCCATTCGGAATCAGGTGACAACAGATCAAGCTGCAAGGCTTTTATACGAAATTTATACAAGACAAGCCGTTTCTCCACTTGCTAGCCGCAAAATGGCTTACTTATTAACTAGAGACTTAAATCCTAAAGCTTGGAAAAACGATCCTAGTAACTCTATAAAAGGATTTTTAGGCGAATCTTTGCCAACTAAAATTTACTTTGGTTCTAAAGTTGGTTACACTTCCGGTTCCCGCCAAGAAGCCGCATTTATTAGAACCTTAGACGATCGAGCTATCTATATTTTAGTGATTTTTGCTGACGATCCAGCCTATGCAAGAAATGAGACAATATTTCCACAAATGTCACGTCACGTTTTCGAGCGCTTGAATGCTCGCGGGCCTAAATAG
>NZ_CACA01000238.1:0-16412 GCF_000180455.1 Kamptonema sp. PCC 6506 | reverse complement strand
ACCCTTCCTGCAAATCAGATAACTGTACAGTAAAAGTTGTCCAACCACCGCCACTAGCTACCTGAATTTTTCCGCCTAATTGTTCCACAAGTTTTTGCACTAAAGCTAAACCTAAACCCGTCCCCCCTTGCTTCCAAGGATCGGCATTGGGAACCCGATAAAACTTTTCAAAGATGTGAGGTAACTCCTCCGTAGGAATTTCTGATTGATTGCCAACAGTGAAATAAATTTGGGAACTGCCAATTGAAGAATGAGAACTAGGAGTGGGTGAAGAATTGGTTTCGACTGTTCTATTTTTATGCTTTTCCCTTCCTTTATTCCCTATTTTTGCTGTCTCATTTCCATTCTCTCGTTTGCAATTAACTCTCAGAGTAACTTCACCACCGTTAGGCGTATATTTGCAAGCATTATTGAGCAATTCTGCTAAAATCCGAGCCAGACTAGCACGGTTTGAAGTGATGGTAGGTAACTTGCGATCGCATTCAACTTGCAATATTTGCTGGCGATTTTGGGCTCTAGCTCTAAATGGTTCAATTATAGCAGGCAGCCAAGTTTGCAAATTAACTGATTCCAAAGCAATAGGATAAGCTGCTGCTTCCAAACGTTGCAAATCCAACAGAGCATTAATCAAATCTGTTTCTCTAGTACATTCCGCTTCCAGAATCCCTAAATAAATTTGTCGCCGCTCTGGTGTTGGAGAAATTTTTAACATATGAATCGCCATTTTCATATTTGCTAAAGGCGTTCGCAGTTCGTGGGAAACTGTACTGAGAAAGTCATCTTTAAGGATATTTAGTTGCTGAAGTTCTTGGACTTTCTGTTGTAATTCTGCCGTGCGTTCTTGGACTTGGCGTTCGAGATCGGTATTCAGATTTTGCACTTGTTCGTAGAGTTGTGCTTGCTGAATTGCGATCGCTACTTGAGTCGCTAATTGTAAGAGTAAATCAACTTCCGAAGGCTCCCACTGACGTGACTCTGCACACTGGTGGACGCACATCATTCCCCACAAATTACCATCTTGCAATATGGGAACAACAATCAGTGCTTTAATTTCCGCTTGTCTAAAACGTGCAAATTGCTCTGGAGACAGATTAGCTTTATCAATATCAGAAATCGCATATTTTTCTTGCTCAAATGCCTTATTGCATTCTTTCCAAATACTTTCGGGAACGAGATCTCCTAACATAGAAGGCCAATTAGAGGCGACTGATTCTGCTACGACAATGCCAATATCTCCAGGCTCTAAGCGGATGATCGTCCCGCGATCGGCTTGCAGCACTAGACGAACTTCTGCAACGGTGGCGTTGATAATTTCGTCGAGATTTAGAGATTGATGAATCCGCAGAGCAATCTTAGTTAAAAGGCGATCGCGTTGCAGTTGTGAGTGCAGTTTTGCTGTCCGTTCCCGCACTTCTTCTTCTAGTTTGGCGTTACGGCTTTGTAGGAGTTCTAGTTTTTCAGCTTGTAGTTGATATACTGACTGCTGCAATTGCTTGACAGCACGATACATTTCTGTCGGATCGAGCACTTGTAGCAAGCTAGTTTGGGTGATCAAACCCAAGAGTTCTCCTCGGCTGCCGCAGACAACTAATCGCTGCGCTTGTTGCTGCTGCATTTCTTTGTGAGCCACCCATAAGGAATCAGAAGGTTTTAAACTAGATGGGGAACTTCTCATCACCGTAGAAGCTGGTAAATTCTCAAAATCTAGTTCTAAAAACTGAGCCTGCACGAGATCGTATTCGGTGATAATTCCGCGCGGTTTTTGAAAGGAATAATAACAAATGGAGGTGCGATTATCCTTGGGCTTCTCCATTTTTAATTTTTTACTTTGGGTAATAACCAGGCAACTAGCCTGATGATCTGACATTAGTTGGGCTATACTCAACAGTGAAGCTTCTTGGGGTGCAGATATGGGCATAGTCATCAATTCTGTCACCCGGCGTAATTTCAGAATATTGGAGGGTTGCAGCACTTGACGAATCATTTCCTTGGTGAGTACGCCAACTAAGCGAGTCTCACTATCTACAATGGGTAAGTAGCGAATCCGGTGCTGGCGAAATAAGGATAAGGCAGTGAACACATCTTGGTCAGCGGATTCGGTGAGGGTAATAGAAGCTGGCGACATGACTTCGGCAATGGGAATTTTGTGTAGAGGGACTCCGGTGCGGCTGTTAATCTTGCCTGTGGCAATCAATCGGACAATATCGCCTTCGGTTAATATACCTAGTAGCTGCGAACCTTGATGGCTGTCGGAGGATGTTGCTCCCGCAAGCTCAGAGGCATTTTTCACTACTAGGACGCAGCGAGCGCGCACTCCTTGCCAAAGGGGAGTTTCGTCAATTGCCGTGATGTTTGAGGAGGAGTTGACTTTGGGTAGGCTGCACTTACTTTGTACTTGACCGATCAGGGCGATCGCTTCTTCCAAAGAAGTTTCGGGTGCCGCGATCAGGGGGTGACGGTCAATCGCTTGTTCAAGGGCCGATGAGTAAAGGGGCGGTTGGTGAAACTGCATAGTAAATCACAGCTAGAGCGCAGGGCATCCATTGGAGGGCGATCGCTTTCGCGACTGTTTTAGACAAGACTTACGTATTGAAGCCAAAGGGAAGGTTTTATGCTGTCTAATAACGATCCTAACTTCTGGGAACAGCGCTATCACGAAGGAACGACTCCTTGGGATTTGGGTCAAACTGCTCCCTATTTCGCTAGTTTGTTAAATTCTCCCTCAGCTCCACAACCAGGCCGCACGGCCGTTTTGGGCTGCGGTCGTGGTTACGATGCCGTGCTGTTTGCCGATCGCGGTTTTGAGGTTATTGGTTTTGATTTTGCTGCCTCTGCGATCGTAGATGCAACCTGTCTAGCTCGAGAAAGGGGTAGTAGTGCCCAATTTTTGCAGAGGGATATCTTTGAGTTGGCAGCGGAATTTCCCTCTAGTTTTGACTATATCGTGGAACACACCTGTTTTTGCGCTATTCCTGTTGAAAAACGCAGGTTTTACGTGGAATTAGTACATTCGCTTTTGCGTCCCGGTGGAGAACTAATTGGTCTATTTTTCACCCACTCCCGTCTCGGTGGCCCTCCCTTTGGAGTTACACCCGCCGAAATTCGTGAGTATTTTGAGGGGAAGTTTCAAATTCTTTCTCTGGCACCTGTAACTAATTCCGTACCAGCGCGTCAAGGAGAGGAACATTTCGCTCGTTTTCGCCGACTCTAAGTAGAACGCAGAGCGCACAAGCCTGAAGCTTGAAGACAAAATTTAGTTATCTAGAAGCGCAAAAGGTTAACGAAGAAGACCGAGGGAGTAGCTTTTCAAGCATCTAAATTTTACGTTTCAATATCTCCTCCTACTTAAACGAATTATTATCCCCTCAGAAGATTATGACTTTCCGATCTTCCTCTCTATTTTTAATTTTTAATTTTTAATTTTTAATTACCTCTACCTCCTTTTTTATTTTTAATTTCTAATTAGCTAAGTATCGCTTAGGCGTTGCATTAACCAGTCATATCTAGATTTAGCTAATTTGTTGTCTTCTAGGGCGGGTTGATTTGGTTCTTCTATTGAACTATCCTGGAACAGGAGGTAGTCGGGATCTTGACTGAAACGGTTGACTGTGCCCCGCAGTCTAGTGGAAAGAAATTTTGTGATCGCTCGATAGAACCGTAGAGAAAAAAGTACGTCTTGTTCTAGTTTTTCGGTTAATTTCTGTCTAGAAATTGATAATATTAGGCATTCTCCAATAGCTTTAACACTGGCAGAAGGGAGGCGGCCATCTACGAAAGACATTTCACCTAAAACCTCTCCAGAGCTAATTTTGCCTATTTCTCTGTTGCCTAAAGCTGCGACTGAAACACTCAGGCTGCCGTCGAGAACGATATAGAGCGCATCTATGGGTTTGCCTTCACAGATCAGCACTGTGCCTGCTGGAATTTGCTTGCGCGTGCCGTTAGCGAGCATCCAATCTATGTCGCGATCGCTTAATTCGCCTAAGATGACTAAAACTTTGCTCATAATGTAGGAGGGGGGATGCGTGTTGTCTTTTTATAGCTTATATTTTGATAGCTTGGTAATGTAACGGCATTTTTTAAGGAATTGCTTATGAAAACCGTTCTGATTGTGGAAGATAATCCGATTAATTGGCGAGTTTTTGAGAAGATTATAACGAAGCGGGGGGCAATGCTTGCCAAGCATACGGAAGATGTGGAAGAGGTTTTACACATGGCCTCTTCTGGAGAAGCTGATATTATTCTGATGGATATTTGTCTAGCCAACAGTTATTATCAAGGCAAGCCGATTAACGGTGTTGAGATCACTAGATTGCTGAAAGCAAACGAGCAAACAGCTAAGTTGCCTGTAATTTTGGTGACAGCTCTAGGTGAGAGCGATCGCGAGCAACTTCTGGCTCAGAGCGGTGCAGATGGCTTCATTGCCAAACCCGTAGTCGATTATCAAAATTTTGTGGAGCAGATCAAAGCCAAGTTACCCCAAGAATAAAGTCAAAATATTACCATTTAGAAGAAGAATACCTTAACGCTGAGAGCAAAACGAATGCGGAGAGGCGAAGTCTGGCGAGTTACTCTTGAACCTACTGTTGGCGATCGGCTCGTTAAAAAGTCAGGACTTAAGCACCCAATCAAAGAAACCGGGTTTTTTAATAAAAAAATAGCAACCGCCATAACGGTTAGGACATTCTCCCTCCCCCAAACCATTTCTAGTATTGCATTTTCCTCCTGCCTCCTGCCTACTGCCTCCTGCCTCCTGCGTGACCCACAGATGCTCTCAAAAACCCGGTTTCTGGAGCCTGAGCGTAAGTCATAAAAGTATTCATGAGCACCCTTTGGGACGCAATCATGGAAGAAATTACCGAAGCGTTAGTTACCCTCCTCAATCTGGATTGAATAACTAGGCAACAAGGTAGAAAGCATGGTATTGATAAAGAGAATGTCGGGCGCATTCGCCTATAGCAACTACTAAGACCGTTAGGAGATTCTTAATTGCTGAAACCTTTGCTTTTATTGCCTTCTACCTTCTCTCCTAGATAACCCAGATAACTAGAGCATTCCTCTCTCTTCCTTGTGCCATAAATGATTCCGCAACAACTCACACTCAAAAACTTTCTTAGTTACCGCGATGCAACTCTCGACTTTCGAGGGCTCCACACCGCTTGTATCTGCGGCCCCAACGGTGCAGGTAAAACCTCCCTTTTAGAAGCGATCGCTTGGGCAATTTGGGGTAACTGTCGCACCGCCTCTGAAGACGACATCATCCATATCGGCGAAACTGAAGTCCGCGTTGACTTCGTTTTCGCAACTCACGGCGAAATCTACCGCATCATTCGCAACCGCCGTCGGGGACTCTCAGGAACTCTAGAATTTCAAATTGCGACCGACTCTGCTGTTGTTAATGGGGAGATCAAGGCTGGCTCTTTTCGGACGCTGACAGAAAAAGGACTGCGGGTGACACAGCAGAAAATTATCGAACACCTGAAACTCGATTATGAAACCTTCATTAACTCAGCTTATTTGCGACAAGGGCGGGCGGATGAATTTATGCTCAAAAAACCGAGCGATCGCAAAGAAATTCTCGCGGGTCTACTGAAACTCGACCAATACGACATCTTAGCAGAACAAGCCAAAGAAAAATCCCGCGAATTTAAAGCTCAAGTTGAATTCCTACAAAAAAGTCTGTACTCCCTCAAAGGGCAACTGCTACAACGCGATGAGATCGCCACGAAGCAAACCAACCTCCAACAAATCACCGCTCAACTCCAACAACAACAAAATAGTAACACCGAAAAACTCCAGCAACTCCAAGGTCAGCAACACCAACGCCAAACCGGAGAAAAACTCCTCATTGGCCAACAGCAACAACATAGTAACATCGCCCAAGAATGCAATCGCCTCCAACAAGAACTCGCCACAGTCAAACAGCAGCAACAGGAAATTCAAGCCCTCCTGCAACAAGAAAGCGAAATTACAACGGGTTTAACCCTTTTTCAAAAGCTGCAAATCGAAGAAGAAACCCTTTCGGCTAAATTCAAAGCTCACCAAGAGGCACAAAACCAGCGGCAGCAATTACAAGAACAACAGCGGCAGATTGTGAGTCAAATCAGCGGCAAAGTTCAGCAAGTCCAAGCCCAATTAGAAACGTTAGAACAACAACAAAAAGAAGTTCAAGATATTCTCAATCAACAGCCAGAAGCAGAAGCTGGACTGGCTCAATTGCAAGCAGCAAGAACTCGCCTGAGTCAACTGGATCGATTACAGCTTCAAGTTGCACCCTTATTACAACGGCGGCAACAATTGCAAACCCAACTGGATCGGGCTCATGCTCGTTTGAGCGCTCGTTTAGAAGAACTTAACTCCAGAGCGCGATCGCAGCAAGCTACTTATCAACAAAAGCAGCCGGAATTACATCGGGAATTGCAAGCAGTAGCAAATCATATTTTACAATTAGAAAATAAGCGAGTTTATCAACAGCGAGTTACGGAAAAAGGACAAGAACGGCATCACTTTCTCAAAAGTCTTCAAGACAGTCAGCGCGACTTTGAAGCCCGACTTGCAGAATTAGACCAAAAAATTCAACTCTTAGGAATCCCCCCTAATAACATAGATTTGGAAGAGCAAAAATTATTACCAGAATCTGATATTTATCAGAACTTAAAGCTCAAAACTCAAGACTTACAACTTCCTAATTGTCCTCTGTGCGATCGCCCTTTAGACGAACATCACTGGAGCTTAGTAGTTACAAAACATCGCCATCAACAGCAGGAAATTTGGAATCAACTTTGGGTGATTCGGGAACAATTAACTATCTCGAATCGAGAGCTTGAAGTCCTCAGAAATGAGTATCGCCAACTAGGTGAAGAATTGGCTCCCTATGAAACATTGCGGGAACGCCGGGGTAATTTACAAGCCCAAATTGATGCTTTGGGAATAGAGCAATTGCGCGTGCAAGAATTATTAGCTGAAGCATCAGCTATAGAGAGATCGCTACGTAGCGGCGAATATGCAGCCGAAGATTATACAGAACTTCAACAACTAGAGCAAAACTTGCAGGTACTCAATTACAGCGAACAAAATCACGCCCTCGTCCGCAACCAAGAAAAAAGTTTGCGCTGGGCAGAAATTAAAATGAGTCGCATTAAAGAAGCTCAGCAAAAGTTACAGAAAATTAATAGCCGTCGCCCAGAACTTCACAGCCAATTAACCAGCTTTCAACAGCAAATACAGCAACAACAAACCGACTCAGAAATACAGCAACAAATTCAAAGTATTGATAGATATCTAGCCGAAATTGGCTATAGCTTAGAACAACATAGTAACATCCGCGCCGAACTGCGAAAAAATCAATTTTGGCTTTCCCGTGCCGAAAAATTACGTCAAGCTCAAAAACAGTCTCCGCAAATACAGCAGCGAATGAATGAATTAGGGAACTTAATTCAAGTACGATCGCAAGATTTAGAAACACTCAACAATCAAATCTTAGCGATTAGGCAACAATTACAACAAACTCCCGACACAGCCACCCAAATTGCCGAAATAGAACAACAAATACAGCATCGCCGTCAACAACTAGACCAAAACTTAGCTAGTCTGGGACGAATTGAACAGCAACAACAGCACCTTGAAAACCTTCAAACTCAGTGCGAAACTCAACAACAACAACTAGAAACCGCCCGCAAGCAATACCGAGTTTATCAAGAATTATCGCAAGCTTTCGGTAAAAACGGTATTCAAGCTTTCATGATTGAAAATGTCTTACCCCAACTCGAAGCCGAAACTAATCACATTTTATCTCGACTGAGCGCTAATCAATTGCACGTCCAGTTTATCACCCAACGCGCCGCCGCTTCCAAAAAAGCCACAAAATTAATTGAAACCCTGGATATATTGATAGCAGATGCTCGCGGTACTCGCCCTTATGAGACTTATTCCGGCGGCGAAGCTTTCCGAATTAATTTTGCCATCCGACTAGCATTAGCTAAACTTTTAGCACAGCGTGCAGGTACGGCTTTGCAGATGTTAATTATTGACGAAGGTTTCGGTACTCAAGACAGCGAAGGGTGCGATCGCTTGATAGCGGCGATTAACGCGATCGCCCCCGACTTCGAGTGCATCCTTGCTGTCACCCATGTCCCTCACCTCCGAGAAGCTTTCCAGGCTAGAATAGAAGTCAGCAAAACTCCCCAAGGTTCTCGCATTAACTTGTCAATTTGATGTTAAGTAGAAGGAAGAAGGCTTATACAGCTTAGCTAGCAAACACCAAAAACAGTTGAGCGATCGCCAAAGTAAAATGTAAAACCTTTCAGTCCTAGCTCCTCTTAGGGTTAGTATAGGCTTTAATAGATCGGTCATTAACTCCCGCTTTCTGCAATTTTTAGATTTTAGATTTTGAAATTTGAATAGGAAATCTACCCTCAGAGACGAAAGTTTGTTATGGTACTTGGCGGCGTGGGATTTAATAGCCCGTATTCAGGAAGTAAGAGTCACTAACTCCGGGATGAAGCCACTGAGTTTGCAAGAGTGATGTCAAAGCAAGCTGTATTGGTCAGTCTAAGTATTAACTTACTCCGTTACGAATTACGCGAGGATCTACTGAATAAGTGGGAAAGAAAATGTGCTGACTGCGGCGTTGAAAATCGGGCATTACAAGTTGAGTATATTCATCCCCAACCCAAGAGAGACAGCGATTAAGCATTTTAAGATTCACGATGTTTTTAATCGCTCGTGTCGTTTACCTCTCAGGGTTCAAACCACTGAGTTTGCCACTTACCAAACTTTTTATGACGAAAAAACAACCTTTACCCTGGTCTCGCTACATTCCCCCTGGGTTAACCCTTTGTTTAGGCGTTAGTTTATCGATTTTAGCCTTCGCCTTGATTTGGAACTGGGAAAATAGACGGCGAGATTACGAATTTAACCGTCGTAGCGACGATTTCGCGATCGCCCTAGAGCGTCAGCTTAATACAGATTTAGATGTGATTCTTGCTCTCGGCGACTACATGAGAGCTACAAACAAAGTAGATCGTTCCTCCTTTGCTCGGTTTGTCGCCCGTCCCCTCGCCATCCACCCCAGTTTGGAAATCCTCGCCTGGAGTCCACGAGTACCCAACACCCAACGGCAAAACTATGAAGCTAATGCCAGAAGCAAAACAGATCCAAACTTCCAGATTAGAGAGCGAAACTCACTCGGTAAGATAGTTAGAGCTAGCGATCGTGCTGAATATTTCCCCGTATACTACGTAGAACCTTTAGCCCAGAACCAGGAGGCTTTAGGGTTGGATCTAGGTTCCGAACCTGCTATCCGCGCCGCCTTAGACCAAGCGAGGGATACAGGAGAAATGGTTGTCAGTGAAAATATCGACTTAATTAGGGGCGATCGCTCTCAACCTGCCTTACTGACCATCCAACCAGTTTACCAAAACGGCTCTCAACCCAGCACGATTAGCGATCGCCGCAACTTATTACAAGGATTTGTACTAGGAATATTTCAAATTAAAGATATTTTTCAGACTTCTCTGAGAGGGCGCAACACCGAATATGTAAATTTTTACCTCACTAACAGCATTCTTAAAAAGCCAAATCAGTCAATACCTTCTATAGTCTTACCCAATATCGATGATCCAGACTTCCCCCCCTATCTACAGACAAATAACTTTGGGGTACTCTACGATTCCAGCACCCAAACAGTTGTTTCAGCAGGGCCGGAGGTAGAACAAGCAGCAAAGTTAAACTGCCCGATTCAAAACAATTCTGATTCGAGAGAAACACCTTGTAGGCTAGTCCTCAAGATTAGCGGTAGCCAGTGGTCGCTTTATATCTTAACAACCCCTGAATTTCGTAGGACTCAAAAACACTGGCGGTCTTGGGGTAGCTTAGTTATGGGCTTGCTGTGGACTCTCATACCTGTTACTTATATGTTGACCGCCCTCAGCCGCACGACACAAATCGAAAAACTCGCCGAAGAAAGTTCTAATCAAGCCAAAAAGTTACAACAAGCTTACAAACAATTGGAATTAGAACAAGCCAAATCCGAGCAACTACTATTAAATGTTTTACCCGCCCCGATCGCAGAGCGTCTCAAAGGTGACGAACACAATATAGCTGACACTTTTGGGGCAGTAACAGTGATGTTTGCTGATATTGTCGGCTTTACAGAGCTCTCCTCCCGTATCTCTCCCTCGGAATTGGTGGGAGTGCTCAACGATATCTTTTCCGCCTTTGACCACTTAGCCGACAAACACGGCTTAGAGAAGATCAAGACGATTGGGGACGCTTATATGGTAGTTGGCGGCCTCCCAGTGCCCCATTCCGATCACGCAGAAGCGATCGCAGAAATGGCCCTGGATATGTTGCAGGAAATTCGTAGACTCAGCGTCGAACACAATGAAGCTTTTAGCATCCGCATCGGTATTAACTCTGGCCCCGTAATTGCCGGTGTCATTGGCTTAAAGAGATTTATCTACGATTTGTGGGGCGACACTGTGAATATTGCTAGCCGCATGGAATCTCACGGTATGACGGGCTGCATTCAAGTGACAGCAGCCACTTACGAGCTATTGCGCCAGAAGTATGCCTTTGAGAAGCGGGGGGCTATCCAAATTAAGGGCAAAGGGTACATGACAACTTACTTACTTACTGGTAGGAGAGAGCAAAAGCAAAGCAGCGGTGGAGCCAGAGAGCGCGGAAAATTTTCTTAGTTAGCTAGTAGAGAATAATTAAACGTAAAATTAAGTATTTTCTCTTACTCTTCTTCCTCTGGCTTAAAACCACACTAACTACAGCAATAATTAGTAGTTTGCAAGATAGAAATATTTTTCAGATTGGAGTAGCATCCTCAGTGCTCTACCGTATTTTCACGGTAAGCGAATTTGTCAACAACCGCCTGCGGGAAATATTGAAGCTAGAAGTAGGCAAGTCTCGAATTTCTGACCAAACTACGTACTCACAAGGGTTTCAGCTCCCACGCGATCGATAGATATTGCACTTATCGATAAATTAACTGCTTAATGTAAAGATTTTCGACTTTACACAATCTTTAAAATTACGCGAAAACTCGTAGATAATTACGAAGAGTTTGTAAAGCTAGTGCCAACCTATTGCCAAGCACTCGTACGTATAGTCTATGATGATATTCATCAAGGAACCGTAAGGTTAGTGATATTGAACTCAGACATTTTTAAAAGGTGTCAGAGAAGATACAAATATCGCACCGAACCAAATAAAGAGAGGAGCTAATAGCTATCTTCAAATAGTTGCCATTTTCCCCTCTAAAACACTCGCTCTCATGGCGAGCTATCGAGGTGTGCCGTTGCTCACATATCATTATTCCTAGTATTTAACAGGAGCTACAACAGTGAAACTTGCATCTACTAATTTATCAGCAGTTAAATCTACTACCAAAGCCGGAATTATTGAACTGATCAAACAGCTAGTTCCTCCTGGTTCGCCAGAGCCTCAAGACTCTGCAATTCTTGCTGAATTGCAAACTCTGACAGTCAAGCTCATCGAAGCTTACAAGGCCGACGGACTATTAGAAACAGAGCCTTTTAGCGATGTACGCAACCGCACCCTTCACCTGTACGCACAGGAAGTTAAGAGCAAAGTACAAGGAAAAGTGGTACTCGTAACCGGAGGAGAAGGGTGCGTTGGAACTAACTTGATTAAAAAACTGCTCGAACTAGGTGCTAAGCGCATAGTTTCTGTGGATAAAGCACGATGTCATAACTTAGAAGGAGATATTCCCACTAGCACTCTAGAAGGAAAGATCATTTTCTATGCGGCTGATGTTCGTAACTCTGAGGCGCTAAGATATATATTTGATACAGAAAAACCCAATCTAGTCTTTCACCTAGCTGCTCAACGCCTACCCGGACTCGCTGAAATTAAAATTCGAGAAACTGCTACCACTAGCCTTTTAGGAACTAAACATATTATCCAACTTTGTGAAGAGTATGGTGTCCGCCAGTGCATTTTCTCTTCCACAGGCAAAGCTTCTCGCTATTTTACTACAGAAGTTTACGCCGCCTCCAAAAAGTTAGCAGAGTGGCAATTTGCTCAAGCAGCTCAAGAAGGAAATGTTACTTATGGGATGGTACGTTTTACCCATATGTTAGATAACAGCTCTTTCTGCGAGCAAATGGCTAAAAAAGTAGACCAAGGTAAAATAGTCAACGTTCACGCTCCGCACCGCTACGTAACTGCTCAAAATGTTGAAGAAGCAGTACATTTGTTGTTGAATTCATTAATTTTTTCCGTTCCCGGTAAACTAAAATTTTTAACAGTTCGCAATCTGGGCTGGCCAACGGAAACCCTGGAAGTTGCTCTTGCTAAAATTATTGAGTCTGGCAAAAATATCCCGATTTATTTTCAAGGACTTCTCCCTGGATATGAAGAACCCTTTTTCCTGGGTCAGTTTGACTGGAGCAATCCTACAGAAATTCACCTGTTAATGAATGTTTTGGAAAATGCCTCTCGAATAGTTGACCCTTCTGGAGAAATGGAAATTGCGGAACTAGCTCCTTTTTCTTTCCGCACATTAACTAAACAATTGTTCCGCCTGGAAGTATTAGTTACGGATGAAACTTTCCCAGAAGCTCAAATTAAGCCAGCTCTAGCAAATTCTGAAAGAGAGATAATTTCTTCGACTTTTTCTTGGACTTCAGCCCACGAACTCTTGAATATCTTAAAGTGGGGAATCAATGCTAAGAGGCTGCAAGCTGATGGAACTGACATCAATATCTACCAGGATATTCTAGAGCTACTTCTAGAAGGTTTACACGGCAGATTAAATAAAGAAGTTTTGAATCTAGCTAAGGTGACACCTGATGAATTTGATGACATGATTGAAAGTTTATCAAAGGTGGGTTCTATTCAACTAGAGGTGGCATATTTGCGCTCTGTATCCAGATATGTCCGAGAGTTTGCTCCTGTTGACAATGTGATTCAATTGAGGTCTCAAAAGGTATTAGCTAGCGTTGTTGGTGGTTAGTTGTTAGTTGTTAGTTGTTGGTTGTTAGTAGGAAAATCTAATTACCAATTATATAAGAAGGGACTAGGGACTAGGGAAAGAGGGGGAGATGGAGAGGATGGGTAATACCAAATCCGGGTTAGTCATCCCCTTTATTAGCAATAATCCGTCATTGTTCGCTGTGCTCCGCGCGTCAAGTGCAGCGCAGTTGCGAGGTACAAAGCAATCTGAGGGTGTTGCGAACGTAGTAAAGCAAACTAAGCCCGAAGCAATCGCAGAGACTAGGCGATTGCTTCGGGATTGCTTCGCGGAGCTCGCAACTGCGCGGAGCACAGCGAACAATGACAATAAAGGGGGTAGTAAAGCCGGATTTGGTATAATTAGCCATTAGCTATTAGCCATTAGCCATTAGCTATTAGCTATTAGCTATTAGCCATTAGCCATTAGCTATTACCAATTACCAATTACCAATTACCCTGTTCTGATGGAAATTAAAATTGCGATAGCTGCATTTGTTAATGTTGTTCTGTTTCTAATTGCAATTGGGCTTTTACTTCCGATTGCAGTTCTTTTTCTAGAATGCAGTGCAGCCTTTTTGCGGAGCTTCCGCAAAACACCAGAGACTGCAATTGTGCGTCCTCCTGTAGCGGTTTTAGTTCCTGCTCACAATGAAGCTACCGGAATTGGTGCAACTCTTTCGGCATTATTGCCACAGCTAAGAGCTCAAGATCGCCTGATAGTAATTGCGGATAATTGTACTGACGAAACAGCCCAGATCGCACGCAGTTTCGGTGCAACTGCAATCGAACGCTGCGATCGCGATCGCTTAGGAAAGGGATATGCTTTAGACTATGGACTGCGGTTTCTGGAAGCCGATCCGCCTACAGTTGTTGTCATCGTTGATGCAGACTGTATTTGCCAACAGGATACAATCGAGCGACTGGTTAGTGTTGCAGTTACTTCATCACAACCAGTTCAGGCAATTTATTTGATGGAAAAACCGCCCTTACCAAGTCCGAAAGATTCAATTTCTGCCTTAGCTTTTACGGTTAAGAATTTAGTCCGGCCGAGCGGATTAGCTCAGTTAGGCTTCCCCTGTTTGTTAACAGGTACGGGGATGGCTTTTCCCTGGTCAGTAATTCAGGAAATTTCCCTGGCTAGCGGTAATATTGTGGAAGATATGCAGCTTAGTGTCGATTTAGCGATCGCGAGACATACTACTATATTTTGCCCAGAGGCAAAAGTAATAGGTTGTCTCCCCCAGCAGCAGCAAGCAGCAACAAGCCAAAGGACTAGGTGGGAACACGGACATTTACAGACTTTGCTTACTCAAACTCCGAGACTGCTAAAAGCTGCGATCGCTCAAAGGCGCTTTGACTTATTCGCGATCGCTCTCGACTTATCCGTACCTCCCCTCTCCCTCTTAGTAGCGATTTGGGTTACAGCTTTGGGTGGAGCGTTATTAGCCGCAACGCTAGGAGCATCTTGGCTTCCCGCCCTTATATTAGCAATCGAAGGACTTTTGATTTTAATTTCGATTATCGCAGCTTGGGCTAAGTTTGCACGTAATGATATCTCAGCGACAACTCTTTTAGCTGTACCTTTTTACATTCTTTGGAAAATCCCTCTTTATCTGAGTTTTCTGGTGCAGCGTCAGACAAAATGGATTCGCACAGAGCGAGATGCAAGCTAGTCCCTTCTTCCCCTAGTCCCTAGCTATATGTTTGAGAAACGAGAGATCCACAGTACCAAAATTGACAACTAAAGCTACATTGAGATTTTCCAGAGATTTGACCAACCACCGCATATCATCTAGAGCTTTACCTTCATAGTGATTAAACAAAATAGAAAATCTCTTTTCTAACTCAGGTTTAACTTTGCGGGAAAGCAAGGCAATTTTGAGCAAAAGGCTTGTTGCTCTCACGGGCCCCAGGTTAGAAACCAGATCGTAAAATACATAGTGATTAGGCTTTTCAGGGCTTTCTACTACCAGAAAATCGAACAAATAGCGGCAAGTCTCAATTAGTAATAAGTTATTCAGCTTCTCAGAATCGCTCTCAGGAAAAGTGCTTTTTAGCTGCTTATATAAACGGTCATTAAATTGGCGTTTTCCGTAAGTAGGCTTAATAGAAGAGATCAAATACTCATATAAATCTTCCTTAAAAGCTGCGTAGGATTGCGTCTTTCTCGTGCGGACTAGAAAAAACTGAGCTGATTCTCGGTAAGTCTGAGAACCTTCAACTTTTCCTGCAAATTCCTTGACAGCAAAGTTCAGTTCAGCATCGCTCAAAAGGGTAGGGTTCAACACTGACTGCATTTGGCTGGCTGTATTTTGCGATTGCCTGACTAAATAAGTTAAATATTCGGACAACTCCATTTCAAATTGCCACTGTTTTTGAGATTGAATGTGTCGGATAGTTTGCCGATCTTCATAAGAGCTATCTCTACTTAGCAAACAATGACTGTACAAATAGGGATAGCGATAAATTAATTGACCCACAGAAGAATTAATCTCTTGTTTATTTACCTCTGCATCGGGATCTACTACTTTAACTAACCGCTCTAGAGCCAGATATTCTTCACTTTTTGTAAATAATTTCACCTGTTCTTGTAAGCGTTTAACTATGTAAAATTCTACCCCAGTGCGGGGTATATTATTCTTAAATAAAGATATTAAATCTGCAATCGCTACTTTATTTCGGGCGTGCAATTGCCAGCGGTTAATTAGAATGTGGCAGCAGCGGTAAAGGATATATTTAAACTGTAGCTCCTCGCGTTTCACAGAAATAATACTATATAAAGCTGCTTCTACTTTCCGATCGGGATATCCTCTGCCATCTATAAACAACTTGCGAAAGCGCTCTATTATTTCCGGTGGCGACTCTGTTTGTACGCAGTAAACTAGATGATCGTACAACATTTGCTCATCGCTAGAACCAGATTCTGATTCATACAAACTCGGAGCCATAATCGGCTTAAATTCTCTCTGTGGCTCTAGTTGTGTCGGTTCTTCAACAATTTCTGTGGGGATTACATCTCCGCTACTTTCGGAGATTTCAGAATCACTAAATTGACCCATTGAAACGTCATCATTAGGAGAATCATCTTGAGGTTTTGCTGCCACATTTTGACTGGAGATCAAAAACTTATAGTGTTCTCCGCTTAATTTTTTATCTGCTGTCCAGACTAAGGCATTCTGTAATTCTTGCCCTCTCAAGAGCCGCGAATCATCCACACAGTCTGAAGCTAACCACCCTACAAATGCTTCCCGATAGGGAGCTAGGTTTTCCAGTTCTTTTTCAACCCAGTTAGAATTAAAAACAGACTCATAAATGGGATTATAAACTTTTAAATTATTCTGATGCTTAACAACTAATCCTGACAGCCGCAATTCTATTTGTTCGGGAGAGTCATCAGCAACTCCCCCTTCGCCCCCCTTACTAAG
>NZ_CACA01000239.1:0-9598 GCF_000180455.1 Kamptonema sp. PCC 6506 | reverse complement strand
TCCCCCTCTTTCCCTAGCCCCTAGCCCCTAGCCTCAGAGCCACTTTTGAAGATCTGCGATCGTAAACAACGCCTTAAACTTCAAACCCGCCTCCCGATACAACTGTTCGCCTCCTTGTTCGCGATCGATCAACGAAATTACCCACTCCACCTGATAACCCGCACCCCGCAAGCGTTCAACCGCCTTCATCGCCGATCCGCCAGTTGTCACCACATCTTCCAAAACCACAACCTTAGCGCCTTCCTGCAACACCGGCCCCTCAATATAAGCCATCGTCCCATGTCCTTTCGACTCCTTCCGCACGATCAACGCCGGAATCGGTCGATTTTCATAAGCCGAAACCACACTCACAGCCGATACAATTGGGTCAGCACCCAAAGTCAAACCCGCCACAGCATCAGTATTTGCTGGTAACGCCGACAGCAGCAAACGACCCACAGCCAAAGCACCTTGAGGATGAAGCGTCACAGGCTTACAGTTGATATAATAAGAACTTTGCTGACCAGAAGAGAGTATAAAGTCCCCTTCGCGGTAGGCAAACTCGCACAGCAAATCTAGAAGCTGTTCGCGTAGACTTGTTAAATCAGTAGTAGCTAAAGAGACAGCTAACCCAGTCGGAGACAAAGTTTCATCCATAACGGCAAAAGCAAACAAAGTTGACGAAGTAAATAAATAGCCGATAATCAGTCTATATTAGAATCTGAATTAATCTTGAGGCTTAAGATCATGCCCCAAAAGTTAAAAAGCCTTAGTGGTGTGTTGGCGATCGCGATCGTTTCTACCATATTAGGATCTGTAAAAATCGCTCAAGCAGAACCCTTTGGATATCATCCAGTTTCCGATGAATTTAATCGGCGTTTCTTTGAAAGTTCTGGAGACTTTTTCCAAAGTGTCAGCTTTCAAGGATACACAAATGACCTTTTAGGCATCGGTTCACCCACTGGAATTATTGGTTTTCCTGAAAAGCAACTTGAGCGGGATTCTAGCCAAATTCACGGACTCTACCGAGAAATGCTGCAACAGCAAGTCTCTAGCGATCCAATTATTCGCGTCCCAGATGCCCTCAATCCCTTTAATACATCCTTGCTAGGGCTACCATCAGACCCAACGATCGCACGTTAAATATTAGGTCTAAGGTTGCTATAACTCTCAATTCAGCCAGGATGTCCTGTTTCCCAGAGTGCATCCTGCTGGATTTTATAGTAGAAGGAAGAAGGAAGAAGGAAGAAGGAAGAGGGAGGCTGGGGGAGAGGAGGAGAATTTTTCCCCAATTAGGAATTAGCCATTAGCCATTAGCCATTAGTGTATCTACTATGCTTTTCAACTCTTACGTATTTATCTTTGGCTTTTTACCAATTACTATCATTGTATTTTTTTCTCTCTGCAAGTTTCATTTAATCAAAGGGGCGATTTGGTGGCTAGCCTTCGCTTCTCTGTTCTTTTACGCTTACTGGAATATTTCCTATCTGCCCATCATGCTTATTTCTGTGGGCGCTAACTATTATATAGGTGAAGAAATCCAGCGAAGCCTGTCCAATCGTCAGCGTGCCAAAACTCTACTCTGGGTTGGCATTATTTTGAATTTGGCAAATATTGGCTATTACAAATACGCCAATTTTTTTGTCACTTCTTGGAATCAGCTTTTTCATACAGAATGGTCAATTTCTGAGATTTCATTACCTCTAGCAATTTCATTTTATACATTCACCCAAATTGCTTATCTCGTAGATGTCTATCGGGGAGAACACGAAAAATATAAATATGATTTAGTCTCCTATAGTCTATTCATTTCCTTCTTTCCCCAACTAATTGCCGGGCCCATCCTGCGCCACAACGAACTAATTCCAGAATTACGGCAAATACGAACATTTGTTTTTTCCCATAAAAATGTAGCTATGGGTTTAACAATGTTTATCCTTGGACTGTCCAAAAAGGTAATTATAGCAGATAATATCTCCCCTTGGGTAGCCCCAGTTTTTAGCAATGCAAGTGATGTCAGTTTCCTCGAAGCTTGGACAGGATCGCTTAGTTATACATTACAACTTTACTTTGATTTTTCTGGCTACTCAGATATGGCAGTTGGCTTGGGATGGATGTTTAATATTCCTCTACCTTATAACTTTAACTCTCCCTATAAATCTACCTCTATTACTGACTTTTGGCGACGGTGGCACATTACCCTTTCTAATTTCCTCCGTGATTATTTGTACATCCCTTTAGGTGGTAATCGCCAAGGTGAAATTCGCCGCTATGTTAATCTGATGATAACTATGCTGTTAGGTGGACTATGGCACGGTGCTGGCTGGACTTTTGTATTATGGGGAGGAATACACGGGTTATTTTTGGTAATTCATCAACTATGGCGCAAGCTGAATATTTCTTTGCCAAAATTGCTATGTTGGACGCTGACTTTTTTAGCTGTTGTAGCTAGTTGGGTACTATTTCGCGCTCATAATATTCACACTGCCAAAGAAATTTTGAAGGCACTGGTAGGAATGAAAGGCTTTATATTGCCAACTTCTTTTGAATCCCAACTCAATTTTTTAACTCCGCTAGGAGTGCAGTTTAAAGAACTAGGATATCTGCCTAGCTTGGGTTTGCGAAATACAGCAATTGTATTGATTGGACTATTGCTGTGCGTTACCCTATTACCAAATACGCAACAGTTTATGCAGCGGTTTAAGCCAACACAGATATGGATCGTAGTGACAGCTAGTTTAGCAGTTTTCTGTTTAATTTCTCTAAATCGCGTCTCTGAGTTTCTGTACTTTCAATTTTAAGGTGAGCTAAAATCATGAAATCTTACCGCCGCTATATTTTTAGTTTTCTGGCAGTTGTATTCTTCTTAATGGGGTTAGTTGGAGCCTTTAATTTTTTGGTCGATCCCTATGGTGTGATGGGCAATTTAAGTATTGTTGGTTTCAATAAGGTAAAATCAGAAAATCACAATCACGTCAGATTATTTAAAGCTCTTGCTATAACTAAACTCACCCCCAAATCTGTTTTTTTAGGCTCTTCTAGAGCTGAAGTTGGTTTAGATCCAAATCATCCGGCTTTGGAGAATTACCAACCAGTCTATAATCTGGGAATTACTGGGGGAAATATCTATGAAGCTAAGCGCTATTTGCAACACGCGATCGCTAATCAACCAGATTTAAAGTTGGTTGTTTTAGGTCTGGATTTTTTTATGTTTAATCAATTGGGGAAGCTGACTCCTAGTTTCCGGGAAAATCGCCTAGAGAAAACTAGCATTAGTTTCCAAGATGCGTGGGAAGTTCTTTTTTCTTTAGATGCTTTGATATCTAGTAAGCTGACAATAATTCGCAATAGAAATGAGCCTAATGCGACAGGTCATTTTTACCCCAATGGGATGCGGGATACTCCTTATTTTATTCGTGAAACTTATCACAATCACCCCCAAGAAATAATTTTTGTGGAAGTATTAAAGGCTTTTCGGACTCGACCAGAATTTTATCAGACTTACAAACTTTCAGAATCAAATATGAATGATTTAAAAAGTATGATAGATATTTGTCGGCAACGGGGTATTAAATTAGAATTGTTCATTTCACCTTGTCATGCTACTGAATGGGAAGTTATTCGGGATGCGGGTTTTTGGCCAGTTTTTGAAGAGTGGAAGCGCCGAATAGTGGCAATGGCTCCCGTCTGGGATTTTTCTGGTTACAATAGTATTACAACTGAAGCTATTAGTAATAATATGAAAAATTATATAGAAAGTTCCCATTACCGCAAAGAAGTGGGAGATTTGGTAATAAATAGGATTTTCCAATACCGAGAAGAAACTCAGCCTAGAGATTTTGGGGTGTTGCTGACAGCAGACAATGTTGAAGCTCAGCTCGCTAAAATTCGGAGCGATCGCGAACTTTGGGCGAAAAATAACCCGGATACGGTGCAACTTGTGAAAAACTTAGAGCCTAACCCGAATTGCGAGTTTTGCAACGGTGTAGAGAACTTTTTAAAGTAAGCAGGGTTGGATATATAGCAGTCGCCAAGGCAGCTAGGACATTCTCAATTCCACCAAAGTCGCTGATTCTATTACCATCTTCCCCATCTTCCCTTCTTCCCCATCTTCCCTTCTTACCCTAGCCCCTAGCCCCTAGCCCCTAGCCCCTTCTTCCCCATCTTACCCTAGCCCCTAGCCCCTAGCCCCTAGCCCCTCTTAAACCGCCAAGGCGGTTGATATTAAGTGCGCCCTACTGGAATCGAACCAGTCTGAAAGCGAATTATGAGCTCGCTGCCTCCCCAATCGGCCAAAGGCGCTTTACCTTAGATGATATCAGATAATAACACAATTTGCCAGTCCGTGCTAAAACTAGATAACTGAAATATAAATCGCCAATCGGCCGCAGGTTGATTTGGCATCGCTGCGAGCTACAGGTATCTGTAGTAAATAGCAGTTTTCAGGGCGATTTGGCATAACTTTACAGGCAATGGCATTGAATTCAACCGTAGTTCTGACCTTAATTCTACTCACCCTCATGTTTGGAGCCGGTTTGACGAGTGCTTCATGGGGTTTTACCGTAGGTCGCCAAGCTTTGAAAGGAATTACTCAACCAGATGTCCGCCCCGGTAACAACGCGGGTGGCACCAAGGGTAGTTCAAATCCCCGCGAGGAAGTATCTATACTGAACGAGAAGGATATTCTCAAAGCTGTCAAAGCACGGATGGAAGGCCGTGATGTGGAGAAGGGGGCTGCTAAGGGCAATGCGGATGCAAACAAGGCGACGGCTAAATCTGCCCAGGCGAAAAAACCCGTTAAACAGGAGAATGCCAAGACGAAGTTTCCGATTAATAGTCGCGACGGGGGGGTAACGCTGGAGGTGAGTTCCATTCGCGAACGCGGCAGTTCTCTGCTGCTGGATGTAAGCATGAAGAACGAAGGCTCGCAATCTGTCCGCTTTCTCTATAGTTTCTTGAATGTCACCGACGACCAAAATCGAGCCCTGAGTGCTAGTGCTGAAGATTTACCAGGGGAATTGCCACCTAATGGGCAGGTGTTTTACGGGACGGTGAGTATTCCCACAGCTTTGCTGGACAATGCAAAACAACTTTCGCTGACGCTGACGGATTATCCTAATCAAAAACTCCAGCTACAGATATCGGGGATTTCAATCCCGAAATAAAGTTGTTCTCAATGAGCGGTCATAGTATTTTCAAACTTGATTAAGAAGATCGAAGATGGTTGCCCCTGTTGTGGTTGTCGAAGGCGGTGCTAGGAATGCCTAGCTTACCTGCCCTTACTTGGACAGATGCGCTGTTACGGCTGCTGGCAGTTTTACTGCTGATTGCTATTAATGCTTTTTTTGTCACGGCGGAGTTTTCAATTGTCTCGGTACGGCGATCGCATATCAATCATTTAGCTGCGGTGGGCGATTTAGAAGCTCAGACTGTGCAGCATTTGCAGCGCAGAATCGAACGTCTGCTCTCGACTACACAGTTAGGAATTACCCTGTCTAGTTTGGCTCTCGGCTGGATTGGCGAGGGGACGATGGCGATTCTGGTGCGAAGGTTTTTGGCTTACTTGCCGCTACCAGCGAATATTAGCGAGGCGATCGCTCATTCTCTGGGTATATCAATATTAACTTTTTTCCTCCTGGCTTATTTGCAAATTGTCCTGGGAGAGCTCCTACCAAAATCGATAGCTTTGTTGCATTCAGAACAGTTAGCGAAGGTTTTAGGGCCTCCCAGTTTAGCGATCGCTCGTTTTTTTAACCCGTTTATTTGGATTCTCAACCAATCTACCCGCTGGTTACTGCGCGTGCTGGGCATGGAATACGGCGTTCCGCATCGACCAGTTACTTCGCAAGAATTGCAGCTCATAATTGCTACCTCCACTGAGTCAACTGGTTTGCAGGCCCAGGAGCGAGAACTACTCAATAATGTTTTTGAATTTGGAGCGGTTTCAGTCGAAGAAGTGATGACTACTCGTACTAGCATTGCGGCAATTCCTAGAACTGCTACCTTTCAAATGCTGCTAGATGAAATAGCTATTTCTGGACATTCCCGCTATCCTGCTTTTGGGGAATCTTTAGACGAGATTGTTGGCCTTGTTGACTTCAAGCAACTAGCTAAACCCCTAGCTCAAGGTTTGCTTTCCCCCCAGACGTTAATTGACCCTTGGATTCGTCCAATTAGGTTTGTGCCGGAGGTGATGCTTTTGAGTGAATTGTTACCTTTAATGCAGCGATCGCCCGAAGAAATGGCGATCGTAGTTAATGAATATGGCGGAACATCTGGGTTAGTTACTCTTAAGGATTTGATTGCAGAAATTATCGGCGAAAGTCGCGAATCAGCAGACATGGAAGAAGTAGATCTGCAAATGTTAGATGACCGGACTTTTTTAGTGCAGGCACAGTTAGAATTAGAATCTGTTAATGAAATATTGAATTTCAATTTGCCCCTCGCTGATGAATACGAAACTCTGGGAGGTTTTCTGATCCATGAGTTACAAATTATTCCCGCTCTTGGGGAAATATTTGTCTATGGAAATCTGGAATTTACTGTAATTTCTGCTTCTGGAGCACGCTTAGACCAAATTCGGATTCGGATATTGGATAGTTGATTCTATTCCCTTCTTCCCCTAGCCCCTAGCCCCTAGCCCCTAGCCCCTAACCGCCTTGGCGGTTGCTATAGCGGGGAGTACAATCGCAAATTCTGCTCCCGTTCCCGGCGAAGAGATCGCTTCAATTTTGCCATGATGTTTTTCAATGATTTGGTAGCAAATTGCTAGTCCTATACCAGTGCCTTTTCCCGGTTCCTTAGTTGTAAAAAATGGGTCAAATAGTTTACTTTGAATTGCGGGTGAAATCCCAGGGCCATTATCACAAATCCGCACCCTAATATTGCCAGATTCCAGCTTTTGTGTTTGAATCAAAATCTGAGAGCTTTTACCTTTTAGAGAATTCTTTTCCTCCCCTTCTTCTAGGGCATCAATGGCATTTACGAGAATATTCATAAATACTTGATTTAATTGTGCCGGATAACACTCTATTTGTGGTAATTGCCCATAATTTTTAATAACTTCAATTTTACCCTTAAGCCTACTATTCAGAATCAGCAGTGTATTGTCAATCCCCTCATGGATATCAACTAATTTCATTTGAGCTTCATCTAAGCGGGAGAAGTTTCGTAAAGACAAAACTATTTGCCGGATGCGATCGGAACCTATTTTCATAGATTCAAGCATTTTAAGTAAATCTTCAGTGATAAAGTCTAACTCTATTGCTTCTATTTCTTCGGCAATAATTTCTGTAGGTTGGGGGTATTCCTGCTGATAGAGACGAACTAAATTCACTAAATCTATAATATACTGGTTGGCGTGTTCCAGATTGCCGTAAATAAAGTTAATAGGGTTGTTAATTTCATGGGCTACACCTCCCACCATCTGGCCCAAACTTGACATCTTTTCAGTTTGAATTAACTGAGTTTGGGTGTGTTTAAGTTTGTGAAGTGCTTCTGTAAGTTCTTCTGTTCTTTCCTGTACCCGCTCTTCCAAAGTTTGGCGAGCCAACTCTAATTCATCGGTATATTCTGCTACCCATTTAACTAATTGATTAATAGATTTTGCCAGTGTTCCAACTTCATCTTCAGTTGTTACTGGTGCTTGTAAATTAAAATTTGCTTGCTGAGTAATATTTTTAGCAATACTGGTTACAGCTTGGAGAGGAATCGCAATCGCACGACTTGTGCAGATAGCGAGAAAAATAGCAGTTGCGACTGACACTGACATACTCACTACGATGATTTGTAGTCGCAATTGCTCGGCTATATTAAAATTAATATAAGCTTGCTGTTGCTCTGCCTTTGCTATTTGTGTAGTTAGGCTCAAACTTTCAGAAAGCCGCTCGAACTTAACATCGAGCTTAACTGCTTTATCTCCTCTGATTAAATCTAATACTTGTTGCTGTGCATCTTTAACTTCCTTTAGTTTTAGTGAGGAGGGAGCTATTTGCTGCCAAAAAGACTTGATGAGCTGAGCGTAGGAGTCAGTCGTCGTTTTGTAACCGTTTAATAGCTCCTTTAATTCAGTAGAGTTTACTGCTAAACCTCTGGAATTTTCTTTGCCAAAAGATTCTAGTTCAGCAATAATTTTGTTAACTCCCTCCACATCTCTCAAGAATTTAGCAGTTTCATATTCAAACCAAATTGAATCTCCTAATACAGAGATTAGCCGTTTAGGATGTGACTGTACTGATTGTACAGAATATTCTAAATCCTTAAGTAGATGTTGTTGCTCGTCGGCAAAATTCAAAGCGTGGAAAGCTTGTCTTTGGTAATAGTCTCCGACGCTCATTCCCGCTGTTGTTCCTAGTACAGCGACTCCAATTGCTAGGGAGTAGCCATAATTAATTTTTTTGGCAATACTTAAACGAGAAATGAAGCGGTTAATGGTAGTGAAAGGAGTTTTTGTACTGCGATTTTTGCGATCGTGATTGCTCTCACTAGCAACTGCTTTTTTATTTACTCTATTTATGGTAACGTTGTTGAGTGTAGACAGACTCTCCCCTCTTTCAAATTTCTGCATAACTGCCTAAAGGTTGAAATTCATGAACTTTTTATTGAAAAACATTTCCCTGACCAATCGCTTTATAAACTTCGCGAATCATGTTATAATCACTGTCGTTTGCTGGTACTAATTTAGCTCCTTGATACTTATCATTAGCTTTCCCAAGTAAAATTGCATCAATTAGTCGCTCTTGATTTTCTACCATGCGATCGCGGATTTTTTCAACAAGGGTATTAGGCAGATTACTACTAGCAACAATCAAGTCATTAGGTAAGGGTTGGCCTGTGGCAATAATCCGAAAATCCTTTGCAGATAAATTGTCTTTTTTGAGTAAATCATTGTATCTATTCAAACCAATTGCTAAGGCATCAACTTGGTCTTTTTTAAGAGCCTGCAAACCATTTTTTCCCAACATTGAGATTTTGAAATCGGATTGGGGATTTAAGCCAGCATCGAGTAAGATTTTAGTAGGCCCTAAATGACCACCTGTTGAACCTACTTCCCACATAGCTATTGTTTTACCTTTCAATTGATCGGCTGATTTAATCTTGCTATTAGTAGGAACAAGAATAATTGAGTGATAATCAGGGCGGGTAATGGCGATGATGGGAACGGCATTTGTTCTGGCTCGGATGATAGTATATTCTGATGGCCCCGTTAGAGCTAATTTGAGTTCCCCAGACTGGAGAGAGACTGCTGCGGCTATATAGTTATCAACTGGGAAAAATTCAATCTTTTTTTCCAAAATTTCTCCAAGAACCTTCCGAAAAAACTCATAATTTTGCTGCAAATCTTCAATACCCTGAATATCTGTTACGGCAAACTTGAGGGTTTCTGGTTCATTTATAGTTAAATTGGAAAAACTGCTGTTTGCTTGATTTACTGTTGTAGAGCAGCTTGCTACAAATAATAGGGACAACTCAAGAAAGTGCCGCCGCTTCATAATTTTTAGGGATTTTAGTGGCAGTTTAAAATTGCTAACATAATACTATCATAAGCTATTTAGTCTCAGCTTTCATTAAGAGCGATTTATCTACTGGTTAAATTTCTATTAAGTAAATCCCCCTAATT
>NZ_CACA01000240.1:0-11538 GCF_000180455.1 Kamptonema sp. PCC 6506 | reverse complement strand
TCTTCTCCCTTCTTCCTTCTTCCTTCTACTTATAACTATCAAAACTGCACTGAAAATGAACCAATTACTCTCAAAGGTTCCCCAACTTCAATTCTTGTTCTGCCATTAGGTGTTCCTGGAGAGTAGTCAGTATTAAAAATGTTCTTAACATTGATTGCGAAGCGCCAATTGTCTCGACGGTAAAAAATAGCAGCATCAGTAAGGAAATAACTATCCAACTGGAAACTGTTATCAAGATCCCCTTCTCGTTCCCCAACGTAGTTAAATCCAATTCCGAAGCCTAACCCTTGTAACTCACCGGTTTGAATGGTGTAAGTCGTCCACATACTGGCGCTATGTTTGGGAACACCAATCAAGCGATTACCCACTTCAATTGCATTATCCTTGGTAACTTCAGCATCCGTGTAAGCGTAGCCACCAATAATATTCCATCCCGGCAGAATCTCACCAGAAAGATCCAACTCTACGCCTCGACTTCGTTGTTCGCCTGTTGCTATAGAGAAAAATGAATCGTTGGGGTCAGTAGTGGCAACATTTTTTTTGGTAATGTCAAAATACGCCAAAGTAGCAGAAAGTCTATTTTGGAATAATTCAGTTTTAAGACCGAATTCAAATCCCTCACCTTCTTCGGGTGCTAAGAGACTACCATCGGCGGAAGTTGCTGTGACGGGAAGAAACGATCGCGAATAACTGCCGTAGAGAGAAATCTCTGGAATAGGTTGATATACAATTCCCACTCGCGGCGTAAAAGCATCATTAGTTTCAGTATTTTTCACATCAGTAGAACGGAAAAACCCCTCTAAACTACCGATTGTTTGCTCTACCGTGTCGTAGCGGATGCCAGCCAGCAGTTTTAAATTATCAAGGACTGCAATTTGATCTTGTAAATAGACTCCTATTCTGTTGACCTCTAGCTTTTGATCGAAGAAACCAGGAATATTTTGAAATTCAGGCCTGGGAACAGATCCATATACTGGATCGAAGACATTTAATGGTGTCGGTAAGCCAAAATCCAGCCTTCCAATTCCTTCGTCATCCAATCGATTCAAATCAACCCCCGCTAAGAGGGTATGCTTCACTGAACCTGTGGCGAAGTTTCCCACAATATTTGTTTGTAGGGAGTAATTTTTACTGTCTAAGTCAAACCCACCGTAATAGCGCTCGGCAATGCCAGTTGCCTCATCAAATGTGAAGGGGAACGAAGCAAATCTTTGCTCGGTATGTCTATCTGAATATCGAAATGCGTTACGAAATTTCCAGTTATCACTAAACCGATGTTCAAAGTCATATCCAACAGTGAAAAGTTGGATTTTTGTGGAATCGTCTGGCTCTCCAAAGATGCGACGGCGAGGAGTATCGAGCAGTCGATCGCCCACAGCAATTCTACCAAAGTCTAGAGGTTGCTGGATGTCTGAATATTGCAATAGAACTGTGAAATCAGTGCGATCGCTAATTTTCCAAGTTATCACTGGCGCAACTAGGACTCGATCGATATCTTGGTCAAAGTCACGAAACCCTTCTGAGTGTTCGTAAACTGCATTCAATCGATAGAGTAAACTACCATCGGAGGTTAAGGGGCCGGAAATATCAAGGCGAGGACGAGCAAACCCATAATTGCCTAACTGAACTTCACCCTCGTAAAATGGAGTTGACAGCGGCAGTTTGGTAACAACGTTAATAACACCGCCCGGTTGAACTTCACCAAATAAGATTGAAGCTGGCCCTTTGAGAACTTCGATGCGCTCAATGTTTGCCGTGTCTGGCAACAATTCAGACCCTTGTATAGCACCATACTCTCTGAAACCATTAGTCAAAACAGGAGCATTACTAAAACCACGAATAGCGATACTTAATCCCTGACCTTCTCCACCACCGTCAAAGGTAATACCGCTGACGTTGCGTAGTGCGTCCTCTGCTCGGATCGCTTGTTGATCTTCTATGACTTCTTGAGGAATTACTTGGATCGACTGAGGAACGTCTCGAATTGGCGTATCGGTTCTGGTTGCAGTGGAAGCATTGGGAGCGAGATAGGGAGTTGCTTGTCTGGCGGTGACGGTGATATTAATTTCTTCATCAGCCGTGACACTTAAAGTTAAACCACTTGCGCTTCTAATTACATCTGCTATTGGCAATCTTTCTTGCCCGGTAATGCTGATGCGAATGCTATTAGCATCAACATTTGTCACTGTGACTGAAGTAATCCCTTCAAAGGGATTTTCCGCCTTAAATTCTCCACCTCCCGGTAAGGCTAATTGAGCATTAGAAATCTCTGCAATTAAAGTTGTGCCGGAAGTCCTAGTATTTGCTCGTAACACTTGCCCTGCTGCTGTTTCTAAAATAACTTCTAAACCTGCGGGAGTTGGGTTTAGTTGTACGCCTGTAACTTGTACGACTGATTGAGAGATTTGTACGTTTTCAGAAAATGTAAAACTTGCTTGCGATCGCTGAAAAAATCCTTCAACATTGGTGTTATGTTGCTCGATTTCATCTAATTTCGGTATTTCTGCTGTTGGCTCTTTTGGCTGCGCTGTCGGTTCAATATTAGGAGTAGGAGCAGCGCGATCGCGATTGTATTCTGGATCGAGTGTTAAGTCGGAATTGGGTTTTCGGTCAAGATTTTCTATAGCTAGCTTGACTTCTAACTCCTCGCTTTGGGATGAGGGCTTTTGTTCAATCGGTTTTTCGCGATCGCTCGCAGATGCGATCGCCCACCATTGAGCGCGATCGTCCTCTTTTGAGCGATTTATTGAACTCGGATCGGGGGCGATCGCAGGTTCTACTTCAGTTCGGTCTAAATTAGTGCCTTCAGAGAAACTCCTTGGCCCTGCCGCTGCTACTGGCATGATACCAACGCCTAGCAGTGCAACACAGAAAAACGGTAGAGACAGCTTCATTTTCACACCACACACTTAAAAAATTGAGACGTAAGCCATCTGTAAGTAAGAGTGAAGACACCGATTGACTTGCACCCCGTCAGTTGTACTCTCCTGAAAGCGTATCCGTGCGATCGCTGTTTCAATCTAGTTTCCGGGTACAAGTGGCGATCGTGCCAGCATTGTCAACAATCAAGCACTTATCAGTAACTATTCGCATTAACTTTGTAAGATTACAATACTCTCTTATCAATGTCAAGCAAAAATTTCAATTCTAATTAAGAATTTTTGTTATTTTTTGAGTGCGTTACGCCACTAGACTATAAAGGATTTTAGGCTGTAATCCTAGTGAAGTCTTTCGCTATAAGCTATATATAGCGGCAATCTTGGCAGCAAAAAAGAAGACTTTGCTTATGTCTTCGAGCGGTAACTTATAAGAATTAAAATTATTAATAGCACCTGCACAAATAATAATTAGAGCCAAGCAATACTAAAACTAATTAAGAATTATTTTGAATAAAGTATTGCAACAGCCAGATAAAATCTCTTGAAGAAAAAAGCGCGATCGCAGACCTCAAGATTTCAGGGTGAGAAAGAATAAGTGTAAAAAGTGGAAGGGATCGACCTTGAAAGCATTAAGGATGAATAACTTCGCTCCGATCCTTCATAATCGATCCTTCCACTGATAGCGTCTTAACCATCTTCACCAGTCGTAGATTCCGGCGCAGGCTCCTCATAAGCTGGTTCTGGCGCAGGTTCTTCATAAGCTGGTTCCTCATAAGCTGGTTCTGGCGCAGGTTCCTCATAAGC
This sequence comes from Kamptonema sp. PCC 6506, assembly GCF_000180455.1. Lineage (NCBI taxonomy): Bacteria > Bacillati > Cyanobacteriota > Cyanophyceae > Oscillatoriales > Microcoleaceae > Kamptonema > Kamptonema sp. PCC 6506. The sequence goes on along the minus strand of NZ_CACA01000240.1, from coordinate 7,855 downwards.
AGGTTCCTCATAAGCAGGCTCCTCATAGGCAGGTTCCTCATAGGCAGGTTCCTCATAGGCAGGTTCCTCATAGACAGGTTCCTCATAAGCTGGTTCTGGCGCAGGCTCCTCATAAGCAGGCTCCGGCGCAGGTTCCTCATAAGCTGGTTCCGGTGCAGGCTCTTCATAAGCAGGTTCCGGTGCAGGCTCCTCATAAGCAGGTTCCGGTGCAGGCTCTTCATAAGCAGGTTCCGGCGGTGGCGCTTGCTCCACAGGTTCCGGCGGTGGCGCTTGCTCCACAGGTTCCGGTGGTGGCGCTTGCTCCACAGGTTCCGGTGGTGCTGGCGTATCAGGTGTAAAGTTGCTGGGTTCGGGAGGTACATCAACTATTTCGGAAAAAGGAGCCTGCCTCTGATTGTTAGCTTCAGCTTCGGCTTCTGCTGCTTGGCGACTGGCTTCTTCTTGCTGTTGCTGCAAGCGATCGCGATTTTCAGCGTCACGAGCGGAGCCTTCCATACCATGATTGGCCCTAACTCTTTGCCACCGTTCCTCGCCGCCTGTTGATGGAGCATAGCGTGCCTCCCGCGCGGCTTCAATAGCAGCTCGGTCTGCTTCTTCGTCACCGCTGGAGCCTAACACTTCCACGTCAACGGCTCTACCTTTGGAATCTACCCTCACTCTCAAACGGGTATCGCCTATAGCTTCACCAAGGGAGTCCTTGCGTTCGTATTGGTATTCGCAGGAACCCTGACAAGCACCCCTACCTCGTCCTGAATTTGTACCTAAACCGTCTCTGTTTCCTTCTGAGTTATTGGTTTTGGTTCCAGTATTTGTTGACGCTTCAACAGTCGGGGCACTTTTGCTAGTGCCTGTACCTGTATCTGTACCTGTGTCTGTTGTGGTTGTTGTACCTGTGCCTGTACCTATACCTGTACCTGTATCTGTACCTGTGTCTGTTGTGGTTGTCGTACCTGTGCCTGTACCTATACCTGTACCTGTTCCTGTATCTGTACCTTTTGTTTCTGTTGCCGTGCCTTTGGAGCTAGTTGAGGCTTTAGATAAGTCTCCCAACTTTTTCACATCCTGCGATGCAGTCGATGTAGTTGATGCCGAAGGAGCGATCGCTGCGGGTGTTGCTACTGGTGATGGTTCTGGGGAGGCGACTACTGTTGTTTCCGGTGTTGTTTCCGGTGTTGCTTCTGGGGAGGCGACTACTGTTGGTTCCGGTGCTAGTTCTGGGGAAGCGACTACTGTTGGTTCCGGTGCTGGTTCGGGGGAGGCAACTACTGGTTCCGGTGCTGGTTCGGGGGAGGCGACTACTGGTTCTGGTGCTGGTTCGGGGGAGGCGACTACTGTTGGTTCCGGTGCTGGTTCGGGGGAGGCAACTACTGGTTCCGGTGCTGGTTCGGGGGAGGCGACTACTGGTTCCGGTGTTGGTTCGGGGGCAGTTGGCTCAGCAGTTTTAGAGCCAATAGGAGATTCTAGAACAGAGCCTTCAACTGGCTTGAACTCTTGCGGAGGAATATCTTTGGCAATTTTGGGATCGGGTTCTAGTTCGGCGTTAGTATCCTCAACTACAACAATCTCAATTGGCTCTTCTGCTAGTTCCAGCGATCGCTCCAAAAAACCGCTAGCGCCGACAGCTAGCAATACAACGTGCAGCGCTGCTGAACCTGCGAGACTGTAGATCAGAAACTTCTTAAGAGCCTCCTGCTCTTTTTGTCGCTGCTCTGTACAAATACTTGACAAGCTCATATTCTCCAAACCCTCGCAAACGGGACATTGCCTTATGGCTACCAACTTAAAGATTTCAGCCCCAAATGACTTTATCTTTAATAAGCCGAACTTAAACACAAATTTGTTGCTTTTGATATTCTCATATCTGCTGTGATTATTGCAAGTTAATTGCAAAACAATATGACTTTAATTTATTATTCGTTACACAACTTAATGAAACTTAAGATAAATTAAAGCTTGTAAGGGCTTTTCTCGACCCGATCGCCCTTCAAAGCTGCTTAAATACGAGGTTTTCCGCTTATAGCTCACAGTTAGCGTTTGCGATAGCTCGGCGAGCGCTTAAATATTAAGTTTTATTAAATTCAAAATTGTTGCAAATTAATATCAGATACTCTTAGAAGTATTGACAAAATTCTCAAAAATTTTAAGCGACTGTAATGGCAATAGATAGATTATTTACAGCCGGCGGCGCGGTCATGTGGCCGTTGCTGGGATTTTCGGTAGTGGGAACGGCACTGATCGTAGAGCGGGTGAGATTTTGGTATCGAGTGATGAAACGGCAGGCTCCCGTCATTAAACAAGCACTCAGGTTCTACCAGTTGGAAAATTTAGTGGGTACGATCGAACTGCTCAAACAAAATGCCGACTTACCGCTACCCAGGATTTTTCTGGCCGCATTGGAACTCGAAGACCCAAATCCAGAAGAATTTCGCTTAGCGCTAGAAAGTGAAGCCCAAGCTGAGATCCCAAATTTGAAGCGATTCAACAACTTTTTCGACACTATTATCAGCCTTTCACCTCTGTTTGGGCTTCTCGGCACCGTCTTGGGTTTGATTACCTCCTTTGCCTCTCTGAAAGTGGGGGATGTGGGAGGTAGTAAAACGGCAGGTGTTACTTCTGGGATTAGTGAAGCTTTGGTTTCTACTGCATCGGGATTAGTAGTGGCTATTTTCATAATGATGTTCGCCAATACATTTAGAGGATTTTACCTCCGCCAAATTGCGCTAATTCAGGAATACTGCGGTCAGCTAGAATTGCTTTACCGCCATCGCTACGAACGAAAAGAGAGGTCTTATGCGTCTACAAGATGAACCGGATTTACCAGCACAAATAAATATTGTGCCGATGATCGATGTGATTTTTGCGATTTTGACGTTTTTCATCATGTCAACTTTGTACTTAACTCGTTCTGAAGGGTTGCCAGTGAACTTGCCAAAAGCAGGAACAGCACAAAGTGGACAGCCAGCAAAAGCGACGGTAACGATTGATTTGCAGGGGAAGTTGTGGCTGAACCGCCAGCCAGTTCAGTTGGAGAACCTTGCAGGCGCAGTTGGTCAGCAAGTCAAGCCTGGTGAAGATTTGTTAGTGGTGTTAAATGCGGATAAAGGTGTTTATCACGGTAGAGTGATTGAGGTGATGGATCGAGTGCGTCAGGTGAAGGGGGCAAAGTTGGCGATCGCTACACAAAAATAGTAATCCCATCAACGTAGAAATATCAATCAGCATTCAATATACAAAACCGCCAGACGCTTATATCTCTAGGCGGTTGGCGGTTAAGATTTTTTATGGTAGACTTACTCAGGCACAAAACACACTCCTAAATTTGGTAACAGCAAGTAGAATCGCCGTTGAGCCTGAGATGGTAAAAGCTCAGAACATCATATAGAGTTCTAGGGGTAAAGACCCAACCCAGACCAACCGCAGAACAGTGGAAATCTTGAGTTATCGAGCAAGGCAGTTGCAATTCCATTAAAACTCATCAGCAGGATAGCTGTAAACGTTAGGAGCGATAAAGTCTCTGCGACCGCTGCCTCTTTCAGGAGCACGCTCGCCCTTTTGTTGGGTTTGTGCTGAAAGCATATGTAGGGCAGCGCTGGATTGAAATTCTTCAATTGACTGGTATTCGATCGCTTGAACATTAGCGCCGAAGCTGATACCGAACAGGGCGAAGAAAATAATGGCTGTGTAGGTTTTCATGAGTAGTGTCCGTCTCTGTGTCCAATACCTGATACGGACAATCCCCTAACCAATCCGGACACTATTTTTCTAAATTCTTAAGCTCAAACAAAAATCCCGCTCCAAGGAGCGGGAAAGCCATCAGGGTGCATCTACTGTATTAATCTAGCACGGTAGGGGGTGTAACCCCTCGCTGTCTTCACAAAAGTTTACATAAGCTCTAAATCTGGTTATTTGGGTGAGATTGATTGACAAAAATATCTTAATATGTATTATCAGAGTAAGAGCGAGTGTGAGGCGATCGCCAACATCTTTGCCAAAGGGTCTGACAAGGAAGTTGTTCTGGTTTTTCACCAAACAGATATTGAATTTGATATTGAATATGACTAATTCTCGTAAGCTTCGGGCTCCATTATTTACCCGCATTTTCGGTATTATACTAGGTATTACCGTTATCATCTGGTTACTTAGAGGTTTTGGCATACTAACATTCATTCCTGGCGGTATTTTATGGCTGCTACTTTTACTTTCTATTGGAACGGGAATTCTCAGCACTCTCCAGAGAAGATAATTGGGCCTAGCTAGAAAGAAGTATTTTCGTCAAAAAAACCGGTTTCTTTGGTTGGGTGCGCGAGTCCTCAAGAAAAAAATTTTCTGATTAATTAGCAATTACCCCTTCCTTTTCATCGCCTTGCCGACAGTCACATTTAACTGAGCACCTAAAAGCATTACCAAAGAGCTGAAATTAAGCCATAATAGCAAAATAATAAAAGTTCCAATAGTGCCGTAAGTCCAGTTATAATTACCAAAATGAGAAACATAAAACCGCAACAAACCAGAGATTCCCGCCCAACAAATAGCGGCGAGAATTGCTCCGGGTAAAATCGGCGTTCCTCGGCGGTGACGACTGGGCCCGTAGCGATAGATAAAGGCGAAGGCAAATGATACAATCCCTAAAGTAATTGGCCAGCGCCACAACTTCCAAACAGCTAACAACTTTGACTCTAGCGGACAAGATTGGAGGGGTAGTAATTGGCAATTAGAGATATCTTGGAACGGGCAATTTGATACGGTTTCTAGAAAGCAACTTTGACGAGCTACAATTTGCACAATTAGATCGCTGATAAATACAACTCCGCAAGCTAAAATCAATAGCATAATTGTCCCGATACTCAATCCTATAGAAACAAGTTTGGCTTTCCAAAAAGGTCGAATTCGATCGGCAGGAATTTGATGGATTTGATCGAGTGCAGCCATCGCTGCACTTAAAACTCCAGAAAATGCCCAAAGTGTCCCAATAAAACTGACAGAAAATATCTCTTGGTTGCGAGTTTGGAGGATTTCTTGGATTAAACTACGAATTAAAGTGCGAACTTCATTCGGGACTATCTCCCCTAACAGCCGCGCCATTTGATAAAGTGTAGACTGTAAGGATTCAAATAAAGCAATTGCTGCGATCGCAGCTAAAAGTGCAGGGAATAGGGCTAACATGGCATTGTAGGCCATTTCAGCGGACAATCCCAGCAAGCGCTGCTTTCCAGCGCGATCGCCAACTTCCTTGAGAGTTGTCCAGTTTAGGTGGCCAAAGAAATTGAAAAAACGACGCGAACGCCTAATTATGTATCTCAGGAGTCTCCAAAGCCCCTGAAACATAGCTAAAATAAGGTGGCGCAAATTACGAAAAATGTTCATTATGGCTGATGGCTGATGGCAGGATAACTAGCAACTGGCAGGATGTGCAATTTTATTTTCTCCTTTTTTAATGGGGGTGGTAAGTTCTAATGATTATAAAGTAACCGCTTTGCTCCTCCCTAGCTATGCTAAAAAAGGGGAAAGAACAGTAAGTTGCAATTAGCAATTAGCAATTAGCAATTAGCAATTAGCAATTAGCAATTAGCAATTAGCAATTAGCAATTAGCAATTAGCAATTAGCAATTAATAATTAAAACTCGATATGACTCAGGATATCAGGCAGTGGTTAAATGAAATTAAGGCTCTGCAACAGCAGTTAACAGAAGTTGTGCGCGATCGCGAAGCAGCCTTAGAGAGTGCGGCCCAATGGCGACAACTCTACAACACAGAAGCACAGCAGCGACGGGCGGAAGCTAAGCTAAATCAGCAAACGATTGCAGCTTTGCAAGCACAAATTCAGAAACTTCAGAGTTTCTCTTCAAGCATAGCGGATGAAAATAAGGCTGTAACTGCACTCAATCAAGAGGTTGAACAACTACAAACCCTGGAAGAAGTGAAAGCAAAACTTATAGAAGTGCTACTGGAACGCGATCGCGCCCGCGAAGAAATTAATAACTTAGCATCCACCCTCAAAGCAGAACAACTTCACCATGCTGAAACTCGTAAAAGTTTAACCTCCGCCCTGGGAGATGCTGTTGACTTACTCGCCAAGGGGCAAAATGCCCGTCAGGTAGAAGTCGATTTCGTCTCCGATCCAAACGATCCAAATTACTCTGCTTCCAGCGAACTTCCAGCTTCTAAAAACCCTTTAATTCAACTACCACATCTAAAATCTTAGGGAATTTTGAGTGGCGAGTTTTGAATTTATAGTAAGCCAGGAGTAGATTCAGATCGCTACGAGCAAATAGAAAGCGATCGCATAAATTATAGGCGCGATCCACTTCTATTTGCTACCTAAATTAGCAGAAAACTAGCCGAGGCGATCGCACTTTTAGTGACACCAATAGTAACAGCCAACTGCTCTCCAGTCAAGAGATTTTTGATGATTGTTCCTCGCTCATTTTCCGTGAAATCTAACTGGCTGAAACTCAAACCACCAGTTAATCCAATCGAGTCTTGACCAATAGTAAAATCACCAATAGTATCAAATCCATAACCCGCTTTTAATACAAAGATATCGTTACCGCTACCGCCAATTAAACTATCACTTCCTAAGTCTCCATAAAGAATGTCATCACTTTTTCCACCCGTGATAGTATCATTGTCTTTACCGCCGTAAATAGTATCATTGCCTGCACAACCAGCTAAGACATCTGATTGTTCGTTACCACTGATTAGATCGTTACCTTCACCGCCACAGATGGTATCATTTTCCTGATTTCCCAATAGGTAGTCATTACCTTCACTGCCAAATATTGTGTCCTTACCTTTGCCTCCATATAAAACATCATTATCCTTGCCACCGTCGATAAAATCATCATTTCTATTACCAAAAATGGTGTCATTATCTTCTAGGCCATTTAGTAAGTCATTACTTTTCCCTCCGAAGATTAAATCAGCGCCATAATCGCCAAGAATAATATCATTATTTTCATCTCCTAACAGGATGTCATCACCTTTGCCACCATTAATAAAGTCATTGCCATAATTACCGTTAAGGATGTCTATACTGTCGCCACCATATAGATTATCATCCCCTGATTTAGCATCGAATATATTGCCAGAATTGCTGCCTAAAAACTCATCATTTTTTATCGTACCTATTTGAAGGTTATATATACCAAATATACGGTTTTCAACTGAGTTTGGTTGGTTTAAGTCGGGATAAGAAATTGTCTCGCAGATGCAATCATCATTGGGGATGTTGTTAGTTATTGGAATTGGTGTTGGAGTTACTGATGGCGTTGGAATTGGTGTTGAAGTTGGAGTTACTGATGGCGTTGGAATTGGTGTTGGTGTTACCGATGGCGTTAGTGTTGGTGTCGGTGTTGGTGTTAACGATGGCGTTGGTATTGGTGTCGGTGTTGGTGTTACCGATGGCGTTGGTATTGGTGTCGGTGTCGGTGTTGGTGTTACCGATGGCGTTGGAATTGGCGTTGGAATTGGCGTTGGTGTTACCGATGGCGTTGGAATTGGCGTTGGAATTGGCGTTGGTGTTACCGATGGCGTTGGAATTGGCGTTGGAATTGGCGTTGGAATTGGTGTCGGTGTTGGAATTGGCGTTGGAATTGGAATTGGTGTTGGCGTTGGTGTTGCGATATCATTATCAGTAATATTGCTAGTAATCGGGTTAATACTAATAGCATCATAGTTGACATCGCTACTACTTGCTGCGTAATTAATTGTGCTAGTATGATTGCCTTCAACTAGGTTATCATTTACGGCTGTGACTGTGACTGTTTGCGGTACATTCCAGTTAGCTGAAGTGAAAGTTAACGTACTGGCACTACTGGTACTTTGACTATCTGGGTTAATAGCAATTGCGACATCA
>NZ_CACA01000241.1:0-1436 GCF_000180455.1 Kamptonema sp. PCC 6506 | reverse complement strand
TAATCCAATAGTAACGCAAAAGGAGCAAAATAGTCACCCTATTGGAGGGAACCAATTGGGGGAGTCAACCAAAACTCTCAACACCCTTTCCTCCAAACACGCTCAAGCATAACTACCACACCCAACAACTCCGACTCCTGTCCATCCCATAACCCGCAAGAGGCTTCATCCTCACGCACTTCCCAAACACCACAGGAGCGTCAACCATGTCAGAATTCACAGAAATTTCAACAGCATCTCAAAACCCATCAACCAACACCCCCCAAACCAGCGTTCAAACACAGATTCCCCAAACCAAACAGCAAATCATCGCCTGGGTACGAGATCGCCTCAACAAACCCCCCTTCCCCATCAGCCCCCAACAGTCCCTACTCAACAACAAAGTCGAAAAACAACCCGCTTACTACGATCGCCACTACTACAAAACCTTAGAATGGAAGCCCTACCAAAAGTGGCACTCCCTTGACCCCAAACTCCAAGAACAACTAATCGCCACCTGGCACTCCGACCACCGCATCGACGGCGTAAGCACCCTCGGCGGCTGGAACGGGCAACATTGGCTATGCTGGATCGACTTCGACCTTAATGCCAGCGAAACCCCAGAAATACTCAAAACCCGCATCGACGCTTGGATTAACACCTACCCCATCCTCCAAAGCGCCCCCCAATTCTTAACACCCTCCGGCGGCTACCGCGTCCTCGTCGCCTTCCTCACAGAACCACAAGACTTCGGGGCCAACAACGGCTTCGCCTTCACCCCCAACACCACAGTCCGAGAAGGCGAACTCCTCACCAAAAACGGCGGTCACACCCTATTACCGCCTACCATCGGCTCCAACGGCAAAAAATACGAATTCACCGTATGGTCAGAATATCCCCCCACCGTACCAGGGCCCGAATCCATCGGCTTGTACCCCTGTAAAGACACCAAAACCTTTCAACGCCAACCCCTCGAGCGCAAAACAAACACCTTGGGGAATGCACCAGCCCCCAAAATCGTACACAACGGCTTCGGACAAAGCTTAGTAGAAATACTCGAACAAGAAATCTACCCCAAACTGAGCGCAGATAGCCTTTTCGGAGACTTAGAAGACTGGAAAGGAACCGAAAAAAACTGCTGGTGTCCCTTGTGCACCATCCGCGAACAAGCCCCATCCTTCAACGTTCCAGCCGACAAAACCACATTTTTCTGCTATGGCTGCCGGGCCACAGGCAGTTGGGCCGACTACATCATGCTTCGGGATGGCGTAGACTTCAAAACAGCCATCAAAACCCTAGCAAATATAGCTAGAGTGCAACTGCCGCCAACCTTTGACAAAGTTTCCGGCCCTATCCGTCAAAGTTACAATCGCAACGGCAATGGTAACAACAACCACGCTGGAAACGCGATTCCTGGCAATGGTAATGGCGGTAATGGCAATGGCGATCGCAGCATT
>NZ_CACA01000242.1:0-7053 GCF_000180455.1 Kamptonema sp. PCC 6506 | reverse complement strand
CCTTCTTCCTTCTTCCTTCTACTTATCCTGTAATTTTCTTACCTCTTTATGCACGCTCATCCCAATTTCTAGCGCCTCATTCAGCAACCGTCCATATTCACTCGCTTGGTTATTGACATCAAAAGCCATTAAAGCAGTTAGATTATTTTCAATATTAACAAATAACTCATAGCGGCGACCAATAAACTCTTGATTATCTCTGAGTATTTTTTCTGTTCTCAAAGCACAAATCAAACTATCTCTAGTGACATTTAGGGCTTTAATTGCATCGTCTCTGTTAATCAAATTCAGGGGCAAATTACCCACAGCAGTTAACTTATCAATAATATCTACCGCCTTAATCACCTCATTATATTTCTCTACTTCATCTGCTAAATTCGCCAAAGCTGCTAGAGGTTTTGCTTTCAACCACATATAAATATTCCAGCCGCAACTCAAGAGAATAGATAGGACTAAAGTCAATTGTAAAAACTGAAAAAATGCCTGAGTATCTGGTACAGAAGTAGTATTTTTAGCGATTAACAAAGTAATGGGAACTGAAAAAATTAAGGTTAAGCCAAATATCAAAACTTCATTGAAAATAAAAGAGGCAAGTTGTTGACGATTCCGCCTTTTCTTGCCTATCAAACTCTCACGCAGCACAGAAGTTCGGTATAAATTACCCATGACAACATCACTCAGAGTTACACCGCTTAACTCTTCTACTTCTTTCTCGGTAATTCTTAACTCCTCCAAATCTGGCTGCATAAGAGTTTCCAATTTCCTAATTAAAAGTTTAGCGATAACCAAGAATTTCAGATATTGCTTGCACGATATTCAGATAAAAGTTGCTGTCTCGGCCGCGAAATAACTCAAAAGGTGCTCCCGGTGCTCCAAAAAAAGGTCTTAACGTCCAGGCTAATTGACAGCCGACAAAGGCATAAAGTATTAGCCAGAATTTCAAAATCTTGTCGCGAATTTCCTTGCCTTCGGGGTCTTCCTTAGAAAGCAACTGCATACCTTGATATAAAAAATTAACACCGAGAAAGCCTGTGAGTGAGAAAATCGCAACATTTAACAGTTTAAAAAACTGGTAATCGTAGGTGCTAATTAGAAAAAATAGGGAGATTGGTGCAAATCCTAAGAGTAAAACTCCAATCAAGGCTACTGCTGTCATTAGCAATGCTAAATATTGCTCAAAGGAGCGCTTGGAACCAAACATTACATTGAAAAAATATAATGTGGGAAAACAGATGATAACTGTGATTATATAAAGAGCTGGCAATTTGATCGCTGACATGATTGCTTGCTGCCAACTATTCGCTGCACCAATGATAGCGCCATAGACGGCGAAGAATACGCAACTGGAAATCAACAGACCTAAGATTTTAGATTGTAGTCTTACGCCTTGGCGGAGGTCTTCGAGGAATTGCTGGCGTTCCCGCAGTAAATCCATCACGATTGAAAAGTATTTCATGCTGTCTCCTTTCGAGCAATGAGATTGTTGTCTAATACCTTTTAATATCTTCTCAAGAGTATTACGAAATTCCTGATGTTGGGTTTAATTTCGTTGCACTCAACCTACGGCTTTCGAGCGATGAGATTGCTATCCAATAACTTTTGAATTTTTACTTCTGACTTGTGGTACGATTATAAGTTTTCCAAAATTACTCACAAGAGAGGGGGCGATTAACGCCCCCTCCTCAAGCCGATCCCAAAGAGCGTGCTAATAGCTTCTTAGTATGCTAGACCCATACTGCGAGTTGTTTCAGCTCCCAGGTAAACCCTAATGCTCAGAAAGTCAGTAGGACAAGCAGTTTCGCACCGCTTGCAGCCAACACAGTCTTCTGTGCGAGGGGAAGAGGCAATCTGACCGGCTTTACAGCCATCCCAGGGCACCATTTCTAAAACATCAAGCGGGCAAGCGCGGACGCATTGGGTACAGCCAATGCAGGTATCGTAGATTTTGACTGCATGAGACATTGAATAAAAGCTCCAAACGAGTCATCAAAATTTGCTGTATCTGCAAGTGAACTGATTTGACGGCGAGCTTCCACCGCTCATCTTTCACAGAGAATCATGGCCTAGTTTACCGCAGTGTTTCCAAGCTCTTAGCTAAAAGGCAGCAAAACTTCACAGTTGTTAACGGTTAAGGATTAGAAACAATATTTTTTACAAAAGTTTACAAAAATCCATCTTTTTTACTTGGAGCGGCACTTCTGCTTTTTAAACCAGGCAATGCTGGCTTGGGGCGATCGCGTTGCCATCCAAACTCGATCTGACAGATTACGGGCCAGAAAAAACCGCAGCTTCAATATCCTGACGGCTAAGAGAGTATTTGAAAGCTCGTTGAATATCTTGACCGTCAGCTCCAGCGTGAAGGTAGCGGACGGTCAGTTGATCGATGTCTAGGGAAAGTTCTGCTTCCCATGTTGGTCGTTGAATTCGCCAGCAGTGGAGTTCGCTACGGTCTTGTTGGCAACCCCGGTTTTTTAGCCATTGCTCTATTTCTGGCAGGGGATGGTTATACAAGGGGGTATCGGGGGAAGGAATAGTCATTGGTAGTTGATGGTTGATAGTTGGTAATTGGAAATGAGTGTTGAATGGGAATCTGCTATTAGCTATTAGCTTTTTGCAAGATACTTTCTATAAAGTTGGGGATGAATCTATCGGGAGCCATAAGCTCGTTGTAAATAGCCCGATTTTCTAGTTTCATTTCTTGGAATTCCTTGTTGGTGATTTTTTCAAAATGTTCTACTACTAAGTCTCCTATCTTATATAAAGATTTTAGTGGGACTTTGAGCAGATGAATTTTTTCTTCAAAGGGAATTTCTACATCAGTATCTATTACTAAGGGAATGCAACCGGCATTTAAAGCCATATAAAAGCGCCCGGAATAATTACCATTTGCCCTCACGCATAAGGAATAGTCGGATTTTCTCATGTTGTCTATGAATCTATCTTCTAGTAAAACTCTATTGATATTGGCGGGGTTGTAATAATCTTGCAGGGTATTTGTGATATCAAAATGGCTGTCTATTCGTCGATCTTCTGCCAGTAAATCCATAGCAACTTTTCTCAGTTGATGGCTCATTCCTTTTTTCAGCCTCATGTCTATTTTCTGGGCAAGGTTGCCTTGGGATAATAAAGCTTTTGATAGGGGAAAAGGCAGGCTGTTCCCTATTTTAAAAAATTTACCTGCGGCTGATGTAGTTCCACAAAAACCGACAGCAGGTTTTTGCGATCGAGGTAAAATTTCTAGAGCTTCTAACTGAGTTTTAGTTTTTTGATTTGACCAGTAAGGACGCTCGGTCTCAAAAGGTTTTTTTAAGCTTTTATAAAGACCAAAGCGAAGAATGTTTGCTGTTGGTATATCTAAGGGTGTATCTAAGTCGCAGGTTGCATCTATAATCAATGGCTTATTATAAATTTCCGCTTCTTTAACTGCATCTAAAACAGAGTCATCAAAAACACGGTTTTCTGGATTGAAGACTTTTTGAGGGTAGATGGCTAGATCGCAATGTTTTAAAGAATGTGTTTCACTCCAATGAGTTTCTGCAATCAGCTTGTCAAAGGCTGGATCTCTATTATCCGGTCTGAGAGGCCATAGTAATTCTACACGAGTATCACTAGCTGCATTGAAGGTATAAATTTTCATGAGCTGTTAGGTGGTAGTTAAGGAGGTTTTATGATAGTTAAAATTTTTAACAGAAATAAAAAATAAATTATGCTTTTTTGAGCTTTATTGTTGATTACCTCGAATTAAGGCGATCGCGATCGCAAGGGCCAGACAGCCGAGTAGGGTAAGACCAAGAATTAACAAAATGAAGATTTCTCCGGGTGAAAGGGGGCGATCGGTGGGGTCTAAATAGGCTGAGTCAGAGTTGTTGCGGGAGTTGGAGGGGTGGTTTAAGTTGGCTGGGGGTTGAACTACATTTAAGCGTGAATAGCCAATTTTGCGATCGTAGGTGAGACGACGTTCTGGGTTACTGAGGGTAGCATAGGCAAGGTTTAGTTGTTGAAATTTAGGGGTGGCGATCGCTGTTGGCAAATCGGTAGTGTCGGGATGGTAGTGTTTGCTTAGTTTCCGGTAAGCTTGCCGAATTTCTATGCTTGAGGCTGAGGGGTGTAACCCTAGTAAGCCATAATAGGTCAAGACCAGAGGGATTTGTTCTGGCATCTTTTGATGTTGGTTTTTTGAAGTTGCCTCCTCCGCTGTCACCGAAGCCCCTTTTTTGCCTGTTTCTAAATTATTTAACTATTTTAGCCGGCTGTTGACCCCTTTATAGCAACCGCCAGGGCGGTTAGGGGCTAGGGGCTAGGGGCTAGGGACTAGGGGAAGAAGGGAAAGCAGGGGAAGAAGGGGAAGAAGGTAATACAATTTTATTCAACTCAAAAATTGAGTTGAATATCAATTGCTCGCTCGTAGGTTTAGCACATCTTCAAGGCTAAGCCCAGTAATTTGGCTAATAGTTGCATCATCTAATCGTAAGAGTAATTGTCTAGCGATCGCCAGTTTTTCTTCGCGTCTTCCTTGTTCTATTCCTTGTTCTATTCCTTCTTGAGCAGCCTTAAGAATAGCTCCCTGCTGATCGTAAATAAACAGTTCTCTCCGTTCCAAATCTTCCAGTTCTTCCCGACTTAGATTCACTTGATTCGCAATCTCGAAAGCTTTATGAATTTCGGGAATATTGTCCATTATTTCTGGTACAGATGTGAGAGTTCTAGCATATTTAATAAAATAAATCCATTTGTCAGTCAAGGTTTCAAGTCGATCCTGTTCCTTGGTAAACTTTGGCAATTCAATAAATACTAAATCTATGTCATTTTCGGGATATTTTAAATTGGTACTGACTTCTTTATACACAAACCTGGAAATTAAGCGTTCGCTATTAGCAAACATTTCAAAATCAGTAATTGTTAAAGCAATCACTGGCTTAAGCATTCGATAGCCTTCACCAGTTTGTAACTGAAAAGCGTAAGTCTTAGCGGCATTATATAAAACTCGCTTCCCAAAAGATTGTACATTCAATACCTGCATTTCAATAATTACTAAAGTACCATCTGTGAGTTTAGCTTTCACATCCAGATAAGTATCTTTCAAGCCTTGAACCCTGGGGGGAAGGTTAGGGTTAATAATTTCTAAATCTTCAATGATAGAATTACCTTCATAAATCAGAGCATTGAGAAAGCTAATCAGAATATCTTTGCTTTCTGAGGAACCAAAAATTTTTTTGAAGGCGTAATCAGTTTTAGGGTTGATAAAGATCATAGTAGGAACTAGGTTTTAAACTATTGGTTGTGTGGCTCAGTAACCGACTCGATCGCACCTAAATTCAGTCAGGCTGCTGATTTTGTTTCTGGTAAGGGTTTGACATCTTCTGTTAAATGTGAATTGGCTAGCGTCAGTATAGGGATATCCGTGCTGTCTTGGCGATCGCTAATCTCTTCCTCCCTGGGAATTTGACACGAAAGAATGCCATTAACGATGCGATCGCTAACAGGTTCTTCCCAATCTGGTAATGGCTCTATCGGCTGCGGCGGCTGGTTAACAGTTACATCTACCCCCATTTGCTGAAGATTCAAGCTGTGAGTTGAGCGACGGTTGACAAGCTCTACCAGCCAAACACTCAATCCTACGGCTGCCATTAGCGGCAAAACAATCCTATAATCCCGCGTCAACTCAAACATCAGCAGAATTGAAGTCAAAGGCGCTCTAGCACTACCTGCAAGCACTGCTGCCATCCCCACCATTGCATAAGCCGGAGGCCCTGCTACGTGACCGCTCATCGCTGGTAGCATTGCCAAAAAGATCCCGTAAGCAGAGCCAAGAGAGGCTCCCAGAAACATCGCCGGGGCAAAGATCCCCCCAACTAAACCGCTACCCAGACTCACAGCCGTCATTCCTAGTTTTGCCCCTAATAAAAGCAGCAATAACGGTAAGGAAAATTTGACATCTTGCAGCATGGCTTCGACAGTTTCGTAGCCAACACCCAGGATTTGTGGAAGTTGCAGAGCTACTAAGCCGACGCAGGCCCCGCCAATAATGGGGTGAATCGGTCGAGGAAGCTTTGCCAGCCAAGCAAATCCGGGAATTTTACCCTGAAAACAGCGTTCAGCAAGTTGAATGGCTTCAGTATAGGCAAGAGAAACACAGCTAGCTAAAAGTCCCAATCCCATATATAGGGGCAATTCTAGAGGACTGCGGACTTCGTAGACTGGAAGAGCAAAAGCTGGCTGGGCTCCTAAGCTGATTTGAGCGATGACTGCGGAAACGACGGCGGCGAGGAGAACGA
Organism: Kamptonema sp. PCC 6506; assembly: GCF_000180455.1. NCBI lineage: Bacteria > Bacillati > Cyanobacteriota > Cyanophyceae > Oscillatoriales > Microcoleaceae > Kamptonema > Kamptonema sp. PCC 6506. Next base: position 778 of record NZ_CACA01000242.1, on the reverse strand, counting down.
CGCTGACGGATGAAGTGGCGAAAGTGCTTCCCAGTACAACTTCTAGCGCAAAGAACACTCCGGCAATGGGTGCATTGAATCCCGCAGCAAGTCCAGCAGCGGCTCCAGCCCCCAATAGCAACCGCTGCCTTTCTTGAGAAAGTTGCAGGACTTGAGCTAAGAGCATTCCAAAGTTAGCACCGATTTCAACGCTGGGAGCTTCTGGGCCCAGAGATGCCCCTGTACCCAGGGAAACGGAGGCTGCTACCATCTTGGCGATCGGTTTGAGGGGAGAGAGCTCTTGCAAACCTTGGGAAGCGGCGATCAGCGAGGACATATTAGGGCCAAAATCTCGGAACCACCAGCGCATTAAGCCAATGGCGACTCCACCAAGGATGGGGATGCAGGCTAATGCCCAAGGGCTACCTCCACCTATTACCCCCATAAAGTCTTCCATCATCAGGCTATGGATCAAATGGATTAGGTAATGAAAGGTGACTACCCCTGCCCCTGTGACTCCCCCAATCAGTAAGGAGAGGATCAGCAAGAGGGTTTCTGGGCTGGGATGCAGGCGGTTGAGAAATCGGGTTAGACGTGATGCACGGGTAGTGAGTGTTGGCGGGCAAGGGGGACGCACGCCAACAGGAGGGATGGCAGTCATTGAGGGGCGCTTATTTGTGAGGAGCTTAGATAAATATTAAATTTTATTTCTACTTTTAATTTAGATTAATTTGAGCGGGATTGACAAGTAATAAAGAAGGGGCTAGGGGCTAGGGGCTAGGGGCTAGGGAAGATGGGG
>NZ_CACA01000243.1:0-44283 GCF_000180455.1 Kamptonema sp. PCC 6506 | reverse complement strand
GATTAGCAATTAGCAATTAGCGATTAGCAATTAGCAATTAGCAATTAGCAATTACCAATTAGCAATTAGCAATTACCAATTACCAATTACCTATCTACTTCCACCCGCAGACTCATCTTTTGGTGGATTATCTTGTCTCTGGGCGTAAATATTTCCTGATTTTTCAATTAATCTTGAATCTCGTTGCTTTGATATAATGTCATTACGAGGAACCGATTTAAGAACTGTCGAAGCTTCAGCGACTAAGGGGTGCGCGATGACTACCCTGGCTGAAGGCATCGCAATTGCTAATGCTGCGGTTCCGGTCAAAAATAGAGAATGCACTCTGGAAAAACTTAGCTTCATCTCCATCACCAAGAGAAAGCGGTCTATGTTTTTCAATATTTCACGGCAATCGAGCTCAATGTTTGTCTGTGTAGTTAAAACTCACAAGGTAAGAGGAAAAGATAGCTGCATACACATCTGTGAATCTGCCTACACAAAGACACTACTTTTTTACTTAGGGGGCTAGCTTAAGAGTAAATGGCTAATGGCTAATGGCTAATTGGTAATTGGTAATTGGGATACACAGATTTTACAGATTCCTCTGATTTCACAGACTAAACGATCGTGACTCTAACTAATCCGTGTAATCCGTGTAATCGGTAAAATCCGCGATCGTAACTGGTAATTGGGAGGAAAGTTAAATGATTAATAAGTGAAATTAGTTGCTTTATTGCTGATTTATGGTTGTATTTAACCGTACAAAATTCCCTATAAAACTAAAATATTTAGCAATACACTAGCATTAACTATAGGAAGCAAAGATGAATCAATTAGAGTTCACGAAAGCATTTACAGCTTTGACACCAAGACAGCAAGAAGTGTTGTTAAAAGTTTTAGCTGGTGAAAAAGATGCAGATATTGCTGCTTCGTTACATATCACCAAAGAAACTGTGAGAAAACATATTGAAAATATTTGCGAAGCCTTTGGTTTGAGATATCAACAAGATCATGGCTTATCGCACCGCCCTAATTTAATTGCTCTATTTGCTAAATACAGACCGGAATTATTTAGCCGTTATCCTCAAAATAGCAGAAATAATACTCAAGTTTTGCTCAGCTACTACCGTAGTTTTGAACTAGATTTAGGTTTAATATCGCAGTTAGATGCGGCATTAAAAGCTAATGGGTGTAGAGTCTTTCAAGCTGGCAGTAATCTGCGAATGGCAAAAAACGGCCCACAGCAAATTTACGCAGAATTGAATCAAAGTGATTATTTATTGCTACTTTTATCGCCGCTTTCAGCTTGCAGCGAGATGGTGACAGAAGAGGTAAGGACTGCCAAAACTCTGCAAGGTTCGCGGGAGGGCAAACCTGTAATTATTCCGATTCGGATTAATTGCCCTTTTAGTTTACTAAACCATGATTTACGTGGCTATCTTCAGGGAATTAATGATTATGAGTGGTTGAAACCTGATGATACAGCAAAAATTGTCACGAGAATATTAGAAGTGATATTAGGCAGCAAAAGGCAAGAGGAAAAAGTAGTAGATAGCGGCTTAAATTCGTCTACAAATCAAGAGAAAGGAAGAAATTTAGAAACGCCAACAGCTTTCCCGATAGTTTATGCTTTGACTCCAAATTACCCACCACAACCAATAGCAGAACCGGAGTTACCGAGAGGACAAGTCGAGTTAGCTTCTGCGTTTTATGTGGAAAGACAAGGAATTGAAGATCGTTGTTATGAGGCGATCGCGAAACCAGGTGCATTAATCCGCATCAAAGCGCCTCGCCAGATGGGAAAAACTTCTCTAATGGCGAGAATTCTTCGCCGCGCCGAGTTGCAAGACTTTGCCGTAGTCCCTTTAAGCTTTCAGTTGGCAGATAGTAAAGTTTTTACCGATTTAGAACAGTTTTTGCGGTGGTTTTGTGCAAATGCTGCTTTGCAGCTAGATTTGCCGGATCGCTTAGCTGAATATTGGAATGGGATTTTTGGTGCTAAAGTAGCTTGTAAATCTTATTTTGAAAGATATTTGCTAGCAAATATTACAACTCCTTTAGCTTTAGGTTTAGATGAAGTAGATGTAGTGTTTAGATATCCTGAATTAGCCGCTGATTTTTTGGGATTGTTGCGTGCGTGGCACGAGGAAGCTAAAAATCGGGATATTTGGAAAAAATTGCGTTTAGTTGTCGTACACTCTACAGAGGTTTACGTGCCGATGGATGTCAATCAATCGCCATTTAATGTAGGTTTACCGATTGAGTTGCCGGAATTTAAACCGGAACAAGTGAAAGAATTAGCATTGCGGCATGGGTTGGCTTGGGGTGCAAAAGAAGTTGAGCAATTAATGGCAATGGTGGGAGGACATCCTTATCTGATTAGGTTGGCTTTCTATCACATTTCCCGACAGGAAATAACTTTGTCAGAATTGTTAGCAACAGCACCGACTGATGCGGGACTTTATAGCGATCATTTGCGGCGGCATCTGTGGAATTTAGAACAGCATCCAGACTTAGCAGCCGCTATAAAAAAGGTGGCAGATAGTGCTAGTCCAGTGCAACTAGAGTCAATGCAAGGTTTTAAGTTGCATAGTATGGGATTAGTGGAGTTTCAAGGTAATCAAGTAAGGCCCCGCTGCAATTTGTACCGCAATTATTTTAAGGTGCGTTTAGGAAATGAATAATTAAAAAACTAGAGATAAAAAGTTGACATGAGATATGAAGTCAATTTAGAATATACTTATCAAGTTGGGGGCTGCTTGCCGCTAGATGCACCAACTTATATCACTAGAAAAGCCGATATTGAGTTAATGGAAAGTTTGAAAGCCGGAGAATTTTGTTATGTGTTAAATTCACGCCAAACTGGAAAGTCTTCCTTGCGAGTTAGAACGATGCAAAGGTTGCAAGCTGAAGGTTTTGCCTGTGCAGCAATTGACTTAACGGCAATTGGCAATCGCAATATTGAAGCTCACCAATGGTATGCTGGTTTAGTTTATAGTTTAGCTAATGGTTTTGATATTTTAGATCGGTTTGATGTCAGTCGCTGGTGGTGCGATCGCGAACTACTTTCTCCCGTGCAAAGGTTTAGTCAGTTTCTTGAAGAGGTGCTGTTAAAAGAGGTTGCTCAAAATTTAGTCATTTTTATTGATGAAATTGATAGCATTCTCAGCTTGAACTTCCTTCCTGACGACTTTTTTGCTGCGATCGAAGCTTGCTATAATAGACGTGCAGAGGAGGTAAAATACAGGCGACTTACTTTTACAATCTTGGGTGTGGCAAACAAGAGCGATTTGATAATTGACAAACATCGGACGGCAATTTTTAGTATTGGTAGAGCTATTCATTTAGAGGGTTTTCAGTTGCAGGAATGCCAGCCTTTAGCCGCTGGGTTAGCTGAGAAATTAGAGAATGCTGAGAATGCGATCGCAGAGATATTATCTTGGACGGCAGGACAACCATTTCTAACTCAAAAGCTATGCAAACTATTAATACAAAAACTTCTGAATAATTGTCAATCCCGAATCCTAAATTCTCCAACTGAAGTTTCTGAGTTGGTAAATTATTTAGCCATTAATCAGATCGTAGAAAACTGGCAAGGACAAGATGAGCCAGAGCATTTAAAGACAGTGCGCGATCGCGTACTCAGAAAATCAGATCGACCTAGCCACCTGCTAGAATTATATCAGCAAGTTTTGCAAAACAAACAAATTGTTGTTGATGATAGTTCTGAGCAATTAGAATTGAGACTTTCAGCATTAGTAGTCAAACGTGAAGGAAAGTTGGAGGTTGCTAACCGGATATACAAATCAGTTTTTAACATTAATTGGGTGGAAGAACAATTAGCACTTATGCGCGAGAATGCCCTTCCCATTTTTAATTCTTAATTTTTAATTATTAATTGCTTATGCCCTATAGCTTGGTTTTAAACTTATTGCCATCTTCGCCAATCCCACCCCAATTTTTGACTGGGCGGCATCTTCATGCTTTGTTCTTAAAATTAGTAAGTGCAGTAGATACTGATTTAAGTGCTTATTTGCACGATCAAGCTAATGAAAAAGCTTTCACCCTTAGCCCCTTACAAGTATCTAAAAAAGAAGGGCAAAAAATTAAGATAATAGGGGAAAATAAGAGAATCGATCCTCTAGGTTCTAGGACTTTACAGTGGGAATACAAACAAGTAATTAGCGGAAATACACCGATTTGGTGGCGTATTTCTCTTTTAGATGATAGTTTATTCGCCCGCCTGACTCAACTTTGGTTGCACCTAAATTTCGATCGCCCTTGGCATCTCGGCCCCGCAGATTTACACATTACTAGCATCTTAGCAGTACCGCAACCTGCCCAGCCTTGGGTGAATGCGATTTCCTATACACAATTATACGAGCAAGCTTCAGCAGAAGAACGGCAAATTGCTTTTAGTTTCTGCACTCCGACTAATTTCCGTCAAGGTCAATACGATACACCGATGCCAACTAGAGACACTATTTTTGGTAGCTTGCTAAATCGCTGGAATAAATATAGCAATATTCCTCTAGATCGTACTATTATCGAGCCTATTTTTCCCAGCTTTTTTGACATTCATACTGAAATGTTAGCTGATTCTCGCAGTAAATTTATTGGGTGTGTCGGCGAAGTTAGCTATCGAATTATGGGCGATGTTGAGCCGCTAAAGATTAAACAAATTAATGCCTTAGCAGATTTTGCTCTCTATAGCGGAGTGGGGAGGAAAACACCGATGGGTATGGGAATGGTACGGCGGCTGCAAGAGTTCAGTAATGCTAACGGTTACAGAATGTAAGATTACCGCGACCATCTGGATTTCCATTAGAAATCCACCCTTTCAGCGGGGATTCAATTTCAATCCAGTTAAGATTTTCCACTGTTCTAATGATTACTGGAACGTCTGTAGGTTTGACTATTTCTCCATTCCTGACTCGCCCTACTAGACGAGACTTAGTGGTAGCATCTGAATGAATTGCTAAACCATCTTGCGCTGAGGAATTGACACGGTAACAGGGGTTTTCAGCCAGAGATATTTTCATGGCTATGGCGGTGACAGTAGCTTTAAAACTGCCATTAATCCAACAGCCGTATTCTATCTCTCCTGAACCTATGGTATTAACATCGCGGCTGACTCTATACCAATAAGTCTCTAATTGTCTTTTCTCTGTATGGGGAGTATCAACCTCTCCAAAGCACTGATTTTGCAGTTCCATTCCTAACCCTAAATCCATATTAGATAGCCCAAACTCTAATCCTGCATCTTTGAGGTTTTCCCAAGGTTGCCACAAACTCCAACCTCGTTGAGAGATATTAGTAGGGCCATTTGGATTGTCTGGATTCGCTTTAACAGGTAAGGAGGAAATTATTAAGGTGGCGATAGCTGAAATCGCTAGAGTTGAGGGAAATAAATTGGGTAATTTCATGGTAATTATCTTGTCTAATCCCGTTAGACCTCAAAGGTTAACGGGATGAAAAAATTAGTAGATTGTAAGATTGAGCAATTAGTTAGTTAGTTGAGGATGATTGTATCTGTTGTACCTGTAACCAAGCGGCTAAATCTGCTACATTAGAGAAGTCAAGCAGCGCTTCTCCCAAGTTTTCTAATTGAGGGATTGCTAATCTTTGAATCTGTTCGCTTAGTTGTGGTTCTAACTCCCCAAAACGCCGTGAAATCTGGCGTTGTAGAATTGCTACTTCTCCTCGCTGCATACCTTGTTGTACACCTTGTTGTACACCTTGTTGCAGAATATCTTGATAGGTGACTGATTCTCTCATAATATCCTCTCTGAATAATTGACGAATCAATTTTTTCTCAAACCGTAGACCAGCTAGGACGAAAACACAAGCTGAGATGTTATTCCGTTGCTCTGTTTCTTCAATGATAGCAACTTGCTGAGCAACTTGCTCTAATAAAGTATTAGGGTTGTCGCTTTGAGCTAAAGCAGCCAGGGGTAAAAGTTCTGGTGTAACTAAAAGTGGAGCGGGATTTTGTTCCCACATCCGAATAATTCGATAGCGGTGTGTCGTATAATTATCTTGATATTGATTCTGCAATACTAATTCTGAATTAGTACGTTTGAGGAAAATAACTACCTGTTCAATAGGTAAGCGATATTTCCTTGTTAATATAGCTTTATATTCAAGCATCCGCAAGGGAATTGGCGGATTTGAATAGGGTACTGTTTGAAATTCTAGATGCAGAATTTGGTTATCAGTTTGTAGCAAAACAAGAGCATCTGCCTCAATCGGTTCGGGTATAATTTCGGTTTTAAGTACCCGGATATTTTCCGGTTCTGTATTTAGTAGCCAGCGGACAAATGAGGCTGGAGATTTTTCGGCGAGATATTTACAAGTGTTGTCGTACATGACTCTACAATCGATTTTTACACAACTCAATTCCAAAGATTAGGTTAGTTGTTATCTCTACTGATAACTCCGCTGGCTTTTTGATACTAGAGCAACTTTTTACTCTTCTTTTGGCTTAATTTCGCTGACAATTTCATAAATATCAGTATCAGGAACTTTAGCAAATAAATGATTCATCTGCTTCAATATTTCCTGGTAAGCTTCGCTTTGATTAGATGCCATATCTTCTACGCTATCCCAGAAAATTATGGCAAGTCCTTTGTCTGTCTCCGGCAATTGTAGTAGGTATGCTCCCTTAAAACCATGAGCATAGGTTGATACAGCCTTTTGATAAAGTTGCTTGGCTTCTTCAAACTTACCGGGTTTAAATTCTCCGATGGCGACGTAGGCAAATTGATGCCGCAGAAAATCTAGAAATTCTGACATTAGTTTTACTTTGGGTAAAGGTTGATACACAAAATAGAATTTTACCCTATAACTGTAATTTTAGTAAATGCGGCTGTAAGTATTTATTTAAAAAGAAAAATTATATTGTGAGATGGGCAAGACTCCTGTCTGTCCTGATTTAGAGGTCGGTGGGAGGCTAATTTGTCTATACTGGATCGAGATTGAACAAAGTATGCTAGTATTAGCGCCAACTGTTGAAGCATTAAGGCTAGACAATAGCATAAGTCAGGAATTAGGATTCATAATTGATATATTATCCTGAATAGCTCAGGATTCAGAATTAAAACTCTAACTCCTAAATTATTTTTGAAACTACCAATAATCAATATGGCCTTAGTTAAAATTGTAATTGTTGAAGATGAAAGAATAATTGCTCTTGACCTTAAGAGCAGTTTAAATAAATTCGGGTATGAAGTCTGTGGAATATTTTCTTCGGGAGAAAAGGCCCTAGAAAAAATTGGCGAACTCCAACCGGATTTAGTTTTAATGGATATTCTTTTGAAAGGTAAGATGGATGGCGTGCAAACGGCTGAAAAAATTAGCAGCAAATTTCAGATCCCTATAGTATTTTTAACCGCTCACACCGATGAAACTAATTTGCAGAGAGCGAAAGAAACTTATCTTTTTGGATATATTGTCAAACCTTTTGAGGAAAGAGATTTGTACACAACTGTCGAGATTGCTCTTTATCGGGCGAAAGCGGAATCTGAAATTCGGAAAGCCTTAGAAAAAGAAAAGGAACTAAACGAACTAAAATCCCGATTTGTTTCGATGGTTTCCCATGAATTTCGCACGCCGTTAGCAACGATATTATTTTCGGCTGGTTTGCTGGAAAATTATGGTCAAAAATGGTCAGAAGATAAAAAAATTACTCATTTACAACGCATTCAAACAGCAGTCAAGCAGATGACAGTACTTTTAGAAGATATCTTAATTATCGGCAAATCAGAAGCGGTGAAACAGGAATTTAAACCCGTTACTATAGATTTAAAAAAATTCTGTATTGAAATTATAGAAGAATTGCAACTGGTGGCGAATGAACATGAGATTATATTTGAGTGTAGTGCCGAGAACACTGAGGTAGAAATGGATGAAAAGCTGCTAAGGCAGATTCTCTGTAATTTACTGTCAAATGCTATCAAATATTCCGATCGAGGGAGCCGGATTCATTTCGATCTGACTTTTAGGGAGGCTGAATTTACAACTAATGATTTAGAATTAAATCCTCCTGCAAAAGTTGCTATTTTCCGCATTCAAGACGAGGGAATTGGGATTCCCCTAGAAGATAGACCGCGAATGTTTGAGACATTTTACCGTGCTAAAAATGTGGGTACAATATCAGGGACAGGATTAGGTTTAGCGATTGTTAAAAGGTCTGTAGAGTTGCACGGAGGTCAAATAGAAGTAGGCAGCGAAGTAGGAGTAGGAACAGTTGTAGCAGTTACTTTACCTGTACCAAAATAGAGGTGAGTGGGAGTTGGGGTTGAAAACAGGAGATTACTGTTTATACATCTGTAACTGAAAAACTGGAGCGGCGATCGGTTCTTGACATTGCTATAGCCTTAAGATATACTTTTAACTAAGTATAGGGATGGCTGGTTATGAAGATTATAAATTTAAAATTAAAATTAAAGATGGTGGCAACTCGCCCTGACACTAGCTGATATTATATAAACACAAATTAATTGCATATTATTGCCTGTTAGCAATTGTTAATTGTTAACGAGCAATCACAGTTAACGGTTAAAGTTAACAAATGGGGGATGTTATGGATAGGGTAGAAATGTACAGGACAATTGAAACATTGCAGCAGCGAGTAAAGTTCTTAGAAGCAGAAATTACTCAACTGCTTGACAGTAGGAAGAGGGAACTGGAACAGCAGGTACTAGAACGGACGGTATGGCAACAGCAGGTGAAGCGAGAACGGCTTTTAGCGAGTACGGCCTGGGGGATTCGCCAGTCCTTGAATCTAGAGGAAATTTTGAGCGGGGTAGTCAAGGAAGTACGCAATTTGTTGCAGTGCGATCGCGTGGTTGTTTACCAGTTTGGCTCCAGAATGGACGGTACGATCGTTGCAGAATCCGTCGCTCCCGGTTGGTCTAAAACTCTGGGCAATTATATTCCCGACACCTATTTGCAGGAAAATCAGGCTTTAAAGTACCGCTGGGGACACAAGCAAGCGATCGCAGACATTTCTCAAGCTGGGTTCAAAGATTGTCATCGGGAATTATTAGAACGCTTGCAGATTCGCGCTCAACTCAGCGTTCCCATCTCGATCGAGCGACATTTCCCACTCGCGAGTCAGGAAACTCAAAACTCTACCCCACTGCTGTGGGGTTTGCTATTTGCCAATCAATGTTCTGCGCCGCGTCTGTGGCGAGAGTCAGAATTAGAATTGCTAGACGAACTAGGAGTACAAATCGCGATCGCCATTCAGCAGAATTGCTTGTTTGGTGAGTTGCACGCTGAACTCACAAAACGCCAACAATTAGAAATTGCCCTTACTGAAAGCGAAGAAAGATTTCGCTCCATTGCTAACAGTCTCCCTGTCTTATTATGGATGTCCGATCCCACCGGGGAACGCAATTTTTTCAATCAAACTTGGTTAAACTTCACGGGGCGCACTCTTGAACAAGAAATTAATCACAGTTGGATGCGAGGGTTGCACCCAGAAGATTGCCAGAAATCTGTAGAAACTTACCTTTGTGCTTTCCACCAACGGCAAAGTTTCCAAATAGAATACCGCTTCCGACGCGCTGACGGCAAATATCGCTGGCTGTTGGATAAAGGAGCCCCCAGATTCTCCTCAGATGGCAGTTTTGCCGACTATATTGGCTCCTGTATTGACATCACCGATCGCAAATGGGCGGAGGATGGGCTATACCAAAGCGAACGCCTCTATGCAACGCTAACAGAAGTCTCGCCTGTAGGCTTCTTCCGCACGGATGTTGAGGGGAAAAATTTATATAGCAACGAGCGCAGTTGCGAAATCACTGGCCTCGAACCAGGAGAAAGCGTAGGATATGGTTGGACAAAGAACCTGCATCCAGACGATCGCGATCGCGTTTTAGCTGAATGGCATCAAGCCATTCAAACAGAGGAAATATTTAGCTCCGAATATCGGTTTCTACGCCCGGACGATACTGTAAAATGGGTATTTGGTCAAGCCGTAGCTGAGAGGGAAGACAACGGCACAGTAGTCAGTTATATTGGCACTATTACCGACATTAGCGATCGCAAACAAGCTGAAGCCAAGTTGCAAACAGCCTACCAACAATTAACTTTTCACGTCGAAAACTCCCCTTTAGCCGTCATCGAATGGGACAAACATTTTCGAGTAAAACGCTGGTCAAAGCAAGCAGAAAAAATCTTCGGTTGGCAAGAAGAAGAAGTTTTGGGGCTTCACCCTAACGAGTGGTCAATTGTATTTGTCGATGAGATCGAGAGCGTGAATGAAGTATTAAGCCGCTTGCTGACTGGGATGGAGTCTCGAAATACTAGCTACAACCGCAATTATACCAAAGAAGGTGCAGTGATCTACTGCGAATGGTACAATTCCGTACTCTTTGACAGCGCCGAAAATCTGATATCTATCCAGTCATTAGTTCAAGATGTAAGCGATCGTAAAGGTGCAGAAACAGCCCTACAACATTTAGCCGGAGAGTTAGAAATTAGAGTTCAGGAACGAACGCAGGAATTAGCTACCACCGTGAAACTTTTACAGCAAGAAATTGCCGAGCGCGAGCAAGCCCAAAAAGAATTACTTGTGGTTAAAGAGCGCTTACAATATTTGCTATCCGCTAGCCCGACAGTGATTTATAGTTGCAAGGCAGAAGGCAATTACGCCACAACTTTTATCAGTGACAACATTGCCGTTTTGTTAGGATACAAACCCACAGATTTTATAGAAGAATCTAGTTTCTGGATTAATGGCATTCACCCCGAAGACGTACCGCGTATTTTCAATGAAATGATGTCCAATTTTGGCGGCAGTAAGCACATCCTTGAATACCGCTTTTTAGACGCATTCGGAAATTATGTTTGGTTACAAAATGATTTAACACTGGTACGAGACTCAGCGGGAAATCCCTTAGAAATAGTTGGTTCAATGATCGATATTACTGCTAAAAAACTAGCAGAATCAGCACTTTTAGCAGCTAAGGAACAATTACAAGCCGTGATCGATGCCGTCCCTGGATTTGTGTCTTGGATTGGTGCAGATTTGCGGTTTCTGGGGGTGAATCGGCAATTAGCACTGATGTTTAATCTGTCTCCCGATACGTTTGTTGGCAAGGAAGTCGGATCGATCGATTGTAATTTTAACTGTACAGATTTTATTAGTGATTTTTTTACTGCTTCTGACACCTCAACCAGTCAAGAAATCACCCTCGCACTTGCCAGCGATCGGTTATTACCTCAGAGCCGTACTTATTTAGTAGTTGCTCAGAAATATAACCAGGAACAAGCTGCGATCTTTGTAGGAATTGACATCACCGAACGCAAACAAGGCGAGGAGCAAATCAAAGCTTCACTTAAGGAAAAAGAAGTATTGCTCAAAGAAATTCATCACCGCGTAAAAAACAATCTACAAATCATTTCTAGCTTGCTCAAACTTCAGTCTAAATATATCAAAGATCCAGAATCAATGGTACTCTTTCTGGATAGCTACAACCGGATCAGATCGATGGCTTTGATTCATGAAAATTTGTACAGAACCACAGACTTAGCTAGAATTGATACTGCTGAATACATCCGCAAATTGGTATCGAACTTGTCTAGCTCTTATGGCTGTTCGTCAAGACTAATAGAAGTCAAACTAGAAATTGAAAGCATTTGTTTAGATATTGATACCGCAATTCCTTGTGGTTTAATTATCAACGAACTGGTTTCAAATGCTTTTAAATATGCTTTCCCACAGGGTCAGAAGGGAAAAATATTAGTGAGTTTTAAATTAGAAAATAACACTAACTTTGTTTTAAGAGTCAGCGATAGCGGCGTTGGCTTCCCTGAAAATTTTGACTGGGAGCAAACCGAATCTCTCGGATTGCAGCTAGTTGTGAATTTAACCGAACAATTAGGCGGTAATATAGAATTAGATCGAAGTCGCGGTACAGACTTTCAGGTATACTTTGCCAAGAATACCCGTACTAAATGAGCCGATATAAATTATCAAGGAGCTAGCAACACAGTGAAAAAAATTTTAGTTGTTGAAGATGAAAAATTGATTAGGCTTAACATTTTAGAGTGTTTGGAGAATGCCAATTTTGTGGCATTTGGTGCAGAAAATGGCAGCAAAGGTATTCAATTAGCAGGAATATATCAACCAGATTTGATTATTTGTGATATTATGATGCCCGACATTGACGGCTATTCAGTTCTAACAAAAGTACGCCAAAATATTGTTACTGCTACTACTCCTTTCATTTTTTTATCAGCTAAAAGTGAAAGAGAAGATATGCGTTTGGGTATGGAACTGGGAGCAGATGATTATATTACCAAGCCTTGTACGCCTACAGAACTACTCAGCGCGATCGCAGCCAGATTAGAAAAACATAATGCCTACATTCAACAGTCTGCTAGCGAACGCGATCGCGCTAAATCTTTACAAAAAAGAGTCCAAGAACTCCAGCAAATCAGTGAAACTAGAGAAGAACTACTAAGAAGACTTTCAGAAGACTTACGAGATCCGATGTCTAATATCAATATGGCGGTGGAAATGTTGAAATTAGCCCCTTCTCAGCAAGCTCGCGATCGCTACCTCAAAATTTTGCAGCAAGAGTGCGCTCGCGAATTAACAATCCTCAATCAAATCTCCAACTGGCAAGATTTTTTAACTCCCGAAAATATCCGGCTACTGAATAGATTGAATATTTCTAATAATTCTAATCAGCATAACCCATGATGAAATCATAGTACATTTAGCAGGAATGCTAGCAAACAAACTATTGTCGATCTTCATAGTTTAAGATTTATAAAAACTATTTAAGCAAAGAGAGGAGAATAAAAATAATGCCTAAAATCTTGGTAATAGAAGATGAAGAATTAATCAGAGAAAACATTTTAGAACTGCTGGATGCTGAGGAGTTTGAAGCTCTAGGTGCAGCCAACGGAAAAATTGGTGTAGAGATGGCAGCTCAACAACAACCAGATTTGATTTTGTGCGATGTGATGATGCCAGAACTTGATGGTTATAGCGTTTTAGCTGCTTTGCGATCGCATCCACTTACAGCCACCATTCCCTTCATCTTTCTAACAGCAAGAGCTGAAAAAGCTGACACCCGCAAAGGCATGGAGTTAGGAGCAGATGATTATATTCCCAAACCTTGTACGCCAGCAGAATTGCTAGCTGCGATCGCAACTAGGCTACAAAAGCAAGCCATAATTAACAAACATTCTGAAAAAAGAATGGATGATTTACGTAGAAATATCACTCGTTCTCTGCCTCACGAACTACGAACTCCCCTAAATGGAATTCTGGGTTTTACTGAAGTTCTTATATCCGAATACGACTACCTAGAACCATCAGAAATTAGGGAAATCATACAACGAATTCACTATTCTGGAAAGCGCTTAGAGCGGCTAATAGTAAATTTTTTAATTTATACAGAGCTGGAAATATTAGCAGCTAATCCACAGCGCATCAAGACACTCCGCGACACTCTGGTGAACTCTGCTGAAGCTGTGATTGCAGAACAAGCTTGCCAACAAGCTAAACAGGCACAAAGAGAAGCTGATTTACAACTAAACCTCCAAGATTTCTCCGTACCAATGGCGGCAATATGGCTAAATAAAGCAGTAGAAGAACTTACAGGTAATGCTTTTAAATTTTCGCAGCCAGGTACGCCAGTCAGGATATCAACTGTGGTGGAGAATAATATATTTATATTATCAGCAACTAACAAGGGTCGGGGCATGACCGCCGAGCAGATTGCTCAACTAGGAGGTTATATGCAATTTGAACGTAAAATTTATGAACAGCAAGGTTCTGGTTTAGGATTGAGTATTGTTAAACATATTGCTGAATTGCATGGTGGAAAATTAAAAATAGAAAGTATTCCCAGTAAAGAAACTACAGTTTTCGTTTTTCTTCCTTTGTAGATGTAAAGTTGATTGATTATTATACAAATAAAAAGCTACACTCTAAACTGTGCTAAGTAGTCGGATATAATTAAACTCCGGGTGGGCGCTCGCCGCAAAAAACCTGTAACTCATAGAAGAAGATGGTTGCGGCGAGCGCCCACCTTACAATTTATTGCCAAGGTACTCAACCTTCCAAGATATTTGACGACCTGAACGACCTGAACGAACAAAACGAAATCCTTCGTATTCAAAGCTGACTGAGTTTTTAGTAATGAACGAAGTAGATACACCAAGCAACTGAGCAATTTGGTTAGTTGTTAATTCTGATCGTTGAGATGCTGCTTTTTTCAGAGGCTCTAGATGTTCTGGTGGACGATTAACTTCCAGTAAAGTAGATTGAAATTGACTATCTGAGGAGGATAGGGATTCACAACTGGTACTAGATGAAGCCCGAATTTTAGAGAAGGATTGAGTAAAAGATAAAGCAATTCCAAGATTGGAAACAATCAAATAGGCGATAAAACTTGGGGAGGAAAAAGCAACTCGCCCGTATCTTACGATAGGGATCTCGCGATTATTATTGAAACGTCGGTCTGGTTCACCATCACGGCGAACATATTTCCAAGTTTTCCCAATAACTGTTGCATCACTTGGAAGCGACTCTTGCTCTACATATTCCAAATCTTGCAAGGATACCTGTACTTCATTGTAAGAAATTGCACTATAAACACCATCTTGAAATACAAAAAAGCGATCGGGAAGTAGATACAGTTTAATGCTTCCTGCATCAACACCCCAAACATCAACGTTAGTTTTGAGAAGATTGGGATTTTGCTTCCCAATTTTTGCTCGCTGTCGTATGAGTGCTGAGTTAGAGCCAGCATTTCTCTTCCAATCACCGACGGCGACTTGTGATTTCAATCGCCATGAGCTTTTTGTTGCAGATAGATTGGAAAAAGACGCAATACCGTCATAAAATTTCTTCTCTGAATAGTCATCAGAAAACTCATAAAAAAGTGGCGTTGTCTTGCGTTTAACATCTGCCTTGTAGACTACATAAGTAACAACTGCTAAAATGATAGATAATGGAACGAAAACAAACAGTAGAATTAATGTGGCAATTCCACAGTAGATAGAATAGTACGGACTTTTAACTCTTTTGTTAATTTGATCAATAATTTCTGCTGCTGACCTATCTAAAATTACTTCCTCGTAATCTTCTGAATCTTCATGTGTAGAGCCATAAGCTCTTTCAGGAGCTTGATAAGTCTTCTGTTGATATGTAGTACCTTTTTTACCAACTTTAATTACAGTATCTGGAACCTGCTGCTTTTTTTTAGATGAAGTCATTGTAATATAGTTAGTCCTTATGGGTTGGAATTGATTTATTCAAATGAGTGAAGTAGTGTTGGCTTCCTAGAACAATACCTAACGACAACATTACGATGAATATGAAACCAACAATCATGAACTTGGATTTTGAAAAGTTGTCAGCTTTGCGTGACTTTTCTGTAGACTTAGGTATGAAGTTACTAGGTGATAAAACTTTGTAAAGACGACTTGAAAATAAATGCAATTCATCCTGAGAAGTTAGTTTATAAATTCTATTAGATTCTAAAATTTTTGAATTTTTAACAGCTTCGATCAATTTAGGATCGGGGGAACTTGGACGAAAATTGTCCCACTGATATTCACAGCTCTCATAGAATAATTGAAATTCCGCAACTTTGAAAAATCTAGCTTCGTCTTTGTCGGCAATTACAAGATACTCAGCTTCATTTATACGTCCTTTTTTGAATAATCGATTAATGTAATAAATCGCCTGGGCAATAACCTTTGCTGCAACCTCTATATCGCCAAGTTTGACTGAATACTTGAATTCAAATAGAACCTTATTGACCACTAAATCATGTCTTTCCTGAGTCTTAACTGGTAGAGAAAACTCTCTGATATAAGCAGCCTTAACTTCTTCTTCATTGGTTGCACTCTGTAGAGCCTCAATAAAACTAAACTCCTGAGCTTCTGACCAGAGCTTTCCTTGTTGATTTGTTCGCTTTGCTTGCTCTTCCCACGCCCCCATAAAGAAAATTCCTAGCTGTAAAGCTTTATCAATGGTGACACTATCCTAACTTACCGCACCCATACCCTCAAGTTCAACGTGCCAACTGAGGGTGAAAAAACTTAACTATTAATTTAATTGTGCCGCATACTCAGCAAGCAATCAAGGAATTATCGAAAATTCATTTCCCTTATCCTGTAGTTAGGCCTGATCTTAAAGAGAAGGCTACCGCGCCCTTGGCTGTTCCCCTACAACTCAAAACTCCTTCCCTTTACCATCTTGACTACTCTAGGGCTAGCGTGGACTAGACTGGGTATGTTGATTTTGGTTAAAATATCATGAACTCTTCATCTAAAGGCCGCCTAGTTTGGAACCATTCCACCCACATCCCCGGTTTAATCCCCATCCTAGAGCGCCTCACCTATCTAAACGGCATTCAAACAGTCACTCCAGCCGTCATCGGCCATGTTAGAGGCCATATTCCCCGCTTAACATTAAGAGTATCAGTACCCATTCGCGGCGGATTTAAACTAATCGCCAGACAGGGTAAAACTGTACAAGAGGTATTTATATTAACAACTCTGAGTCAAGGCGACTTAGAAAGTGCGATCGCGCAAGCCTTACTCAAGGGGTGAAAAAGTTAAAAATTTTCAACTAATCCTTCCCACATATCAGTTTTCAATTGATTACGTACTGCTCTTGATTAGCAATCAGCAATTAGCCATTAGCCATTAGCAATTAGCTATTAGCCATTAGCAATTGTTGATTAGCTAACATTGCACGAGCCCGAACTGCCAAAATTTCATCTGTCTTGATTATTTCCTCAAGCCGAGCTAAAACCTCAGCTAACCAATTAGCCTGCACTGTCGCCGCAGCCAAAGCTTGCAATCCTCCCACTGCTGCATAGCGAACCACCCACTCCGGGTCTTGAGACGCTTGTAGCAGGGTTTTGCAAGCTATTAATTGAGCTTCTGCAACCCTTTCTGGTGGCAATTGTTGCCAGCAAATCGTCCCTAAACCCTTAGTGGCGGCGCGACGCACGCTAAGAGCAAAATCATTAATGGCTGCATCTACTAAAACCTCTAAACCGCGTGGATCTCCAACTCCCGCTAAGGCGCGAATTGCCCAAGCTCTAGCACCGTAATTATAGCCGTCAAGCTGTTCTAGTAAGGGCAGTACGGCGGGTTCTCCCACTTGAATTAGACCTTCAACGGCTGCAACTGCGGCACCGGGGTTGTTATAGCCGAGAACTGTAATTAAAGTGGGAATTGCGCTCTCTGAACCAGTTGCAGCTAAAGCTTTAACTGCATTTAATAAGCTATCGGCTGAATCTGCTTTTTCAACTTCACGAATTAGTTCTATTACCATTTATTTATGTTAAGACTTACTTACTCACTACTATTTTCTGTCATTACGACCCAAGGGAACTAATCTAAGGGTAGGAAGCCAGCCCGAAGCAATTGCTACTCTCGATTTTTCGTTGCTGTTACTAAGTCCTGTAAACATTAAGAGAGAGAACTTTAGAGCAAACTATCCATCAGGGTCATTACTTGGACAGATTCATCAGATAAATAGAGGGATGGTGTTTGGTTCAGGTGGTGTTCTAATATTCCTTTAAGAGCAATCAGTTTAAGGCTATTTTCTGCTAAAGTTTCTGCGATCGCCACAGCTCCGGGCAAATAACCGATCGCTCCTAAATCCATTAAAGCCGATCGCCGCAATTGCAAATCACCGCCCTCTAAAGCTTGAACTAGGCGATCGCCATAAACTGCTTGACCTGTTAACTGGTACATTGCTCGCGCAGCAGCGTATTGTACCCGTTCTACAGGATGGTCTAGAAATGGGGCAATTAAGTCTGTTGCCGATCGAGCTTGGAGGGTTCCTAATGCTTCAATCACGGCATCATAAGGCTGTACTAAGTGAGGTTTTCCTGGTACTCGCACCGCAGCGGCCAAACCCCCTTCTAGCAATTTTACCAGTGCCGGAATGACCGTGCGATCGCCTAGCATTTCTAATGCCTGTACCGCCGCTTCCCGCACGTAATAGTCGGAGCATTCTAAACATTTAATCAGCGTCGGTATCGCTTGTTTATCTTCCAGTTTCCCCAATGCCCGCGCTGCATTGCGTTGTAGGGAATAGTCCCCCGCTAGAGTCAGTTCTGACTCTTCTTCCAAAGCGGCAATTAAACCTGCAATTGCCTCTGGTTCCTTAACTCGAAACCGACCAATCCACCAGGCGGCATAATAGCGAAGGCTATAATCTTGGTGGCTCAAATTCGCGATCGCCACATCCACCGTTAAAGACTCGGCCCCACTCATCTCCGGTGGCAAACCTGCTTCTGAATACTCCATAATTCTTTATCTAGCAATCACCAAGAGGGTGAGAAAATTTTTAATTACTAAAACCATTAATTTAGATCGCCTTTTCTTTCAGACTTCTGCTATAAATGGTTAATTGCTAACAACTAATTCCCAAATGCTAATTTACATAACTAGCAATCAGTAATTAGCTATTAGCAATTAGTTATTAGCTATTAGCTATTAGTTCTGCTCGGCTTCGACCGCACCATTTGTCAATGGTTGAATGCTAACAATTGTTCCACCTAAGCGAGCAATCCGTTCCATTTCCTGATTCATCCGGCTGTAAGGCACGACGATTAATGTACTGCCAGAGCGAATCTGATAGTCATTGTGAGCCGTGTTTTCATTTTGGCGCAAGCCAGTCACTTCATAGCGAAAGCAGCGAGTGCTAGACGAGGAAGTGCTTGGTTTTCCAGCTACGTTTTGACTCAACATTGTGCTTTTCACTTCCAACTTTTGAAGATTTATCAACCAAATTGCCAATGCTTAACAGTTAACATTTAACAGTTAACTGTTAACTAAATAGCAGTAACGCTGGCAATTCTGCCACCCAGGCGATGAATTTTCTGCATTTCATTGAGTAGTGCTTCGCCAGGTATGACGAAAGCCCTGCTGCTGCGGCGCACACTGGGATATCCGCCAACACGAATACCTGCCACTTCAAGGCGGTACAAACGACCTTCTTTGCCGTAAGCTGCTGCGCCACCTAAACCAGTGCTAGGAGTAACGTTGGCACTAGAAGGACGATAAGCCCAGCCGTCGTTGCCGCCAGAGGGCCCAATAATCGCACTCACCGTGTTGGAACCAAGTTCTCCAGCTAGGCGAGAGGAGTTACCTTCTAATTGAGCGCGATCGCTATTAGCATAGCCCCGGTATAAGCGGAATATGCGGGTAAACCCAACAGATCTTTGTCCTCGTTGAAAGACAAAGGCTCGGCAGTAAGGCACAATATCTTCACCGAAGTTTTCTTGATACTCTACAGAGTCAATGTAGGAATCAATATCAGCATCGTAACCTTGAGATTGGTACAAATTCAAATGATGGATCACTTCCGACTCATCGTAGGGAGCGCGACCTAGCAAATGTTTGTAGTTAAGTTCAATCAACCGGGTTTGGAAACTGTTGTAGAAAAACTTGGTTTTGTACAGTTCCGATTTCGCCACAGCCCGGACAAATTCCCGTACTGTCAAGCTACCATCAGACAGCAAAGACTCAGCACCGACTAGACGCTCTGATTTCATTACGTAGTCGTTACCCAATAGCTGACGATAAACAGCCTTAATCACAACTTGTGCGTCTTCTTTAGTCCAATTTTGACGCAATTCAAGCTTGGGTGCATCGCTATAAGCTGATGTTCCTAGTCTTGATGCTTGAGCGGTAATAGGCACGTCAAATCCTCCTGTGATTCACAATATCGTTCTTCGATTTGGGATTTTAGATTTTAGATTTTGGATTTATCCCTAATACACAAATAGAGAGATTAAAAATTTCAGAAAAAGCAAACTTTTCCCTTGCTAAAGCTAGGGGCTTGTTCCCAAAAAATCATCCAAAATTAAAAATCTAAAATCTTACAGCCAGTTGTTGGTCGTTAACTTTTAACTGTTGGCGGCAAAACAGTTAATGGGCAACTGATAAAGAACTGTGTCCCTGATTTAGCTAGGGAAATGCTTATGATACTGCCGCATACAGTCAATTTTTTATCGGTTTGCTCTTAATTAACTTCCAACCAGAAAACTTGTTTATTGCTCTTTGCAGCATCTACTGAAAACCGAAGATGCCCGGGAATGTAAACAACCGCTAACCTATTTGCTAACAGCAGCTTACCTTTCCGGGCATCACGAGCGCGATCTAGCTCAGGGCGTTGATTGCGTAGTCGATGTAGGAGTTAGCTTCAGAGGCAGCGTCGCCACTTAAACCGTGATTAGCTTTGATGTACTTGAGGGCTTCAACGTACCAGCTAGGAGACAACTCGAATGTGCGGTTGATTTCGTCGAGTCCTGCAATCAGGTACTCGTCGATGGGGCCGGTACCACCAGCAACCAAGCAGTAAGTGATCTGGCGCAGGTAGTAACCGATGTCGCGGGCGCACTTGGCTTTACCACGAGCATCAGAGGCGTAGTTATTCCCTTGCATTTGAGTGGTGTAGGGGAATTTGTTGTACACTGCTTGAGCTGCACCATCGGTCAAGCGCTGAGCGTTAGCGCTCAAGGATTTGGCGGCTTCTAAGCCAGAGGTGGCTTGGCGGAAGCGACCGAAAGCTACTTGGAGTTCGGTGCTGCTCAGGAAGCGGCCTTGAGAATCGGCGGCTGTCACTGCTTCAGTCAAAGGGGTTTTCATTGTTGAGGTATCTCCCTAGTGTTTTGCTTTGGTGTTCGTAACAAGTTTGTTTTGTGCAGATGCGATCGCTCGCGTCTTACAGAATATGACCGACAGGGCTTTTTAGCCTACAGCAGAGGCAGCACGGTCGAAGTAGCCACCGATTTCAGAAACCAAGGAGCTGCAATCACCACGAGTGATGCCATTGGTATCGTTAACGATCGCGATCGCTGCTTCCTTCATTTTTTGGACACCGGCTGCAACAGAACCACCGGGAACTCCCAGAGCTTGGTAAGTTTCGCGGAGACCATTCAAGCAGCGATCGTCTAAAATGCTGGCATCGCCTGCGAAAGTTGCGTAGGTGACATAACGCAAGATGATTTCCATGTCGCGTAAGCAAGCTGCCATACGACGGTGGGTGTAAGCATTACCGCCAGGAGCGATCAATTGGGGCTGTTCGGCGAACAAAGAACGAGCTGCGTTAGCAACGATGCTGGAAGCGTTGCCGGTAATCCGGTTAACTGCATCAATGCGCTTGTTGCCATCTGCAACCATGCTGCTCAGGGCATCCAATTGACTGTTGGCGAGGAATTCGCCGCGAGCGTCAGCTTGGGAAACCACTTTGGTGAATGCGTCAAAACTCATGAACGAACTCTCCTACTTTTGGACTTAATTACGATACAAAACTGTTCAGTTAAAATCGATTCAGGCTGCTAGAGAGCCTGGAAAGGTTGAATACAGACCCCAGCTACTAGGCTGGCAGGCTTGGTTTCTGTCTTTGCCTCTGCTCTGGCTTTTTCCTGCCTGGCAACGGGCTCTTAAGAAACCTTAGAGAATTTTACACCGTTTATGAGAGGTAACAAACCTTGTCAATCAGTGTTTTTATTAACTGTTCGCCTGTTGTCTTAACCCTTCAGATAATCTTTATACAATGATGTCGAGCGTTTGTTTATTACAAATTATTACGGAATTTAATCTTTTTTCATAGATTAAAAGTGGTAGGACTTAGCTCTAAAATTTACTCCTTTTGATAGATGCGCTTGCAGAGCTTCAACAGTCTAGGAGCTTCAGCTCTACCTTAAGTGGGCAGAGTAGGGATTGGGCAGGAAAGACCTAAAGCGCGATCGCCCTTGGGCGATGCCCCTTACTCCCCGTTTTGTTAAGTAATGTAAACTAAATTAAAATTTAGTATGTAAGAAGCGGTGAAAGGGACTACTACGAAATATTTGAATATTGTCGTAGTGACTTGAGCGGCTCCCGATGTTTTAGTTAGGAAGTTGAGCGGCTACTAGGACTTAAAAATACCATCCGAACCATGACTATAGTCTAGCACCAGATACGCGACCCAAACATTCTGTGACTATTTCCTCCCTTGCATTGCTAAATATTAGTGAAAGCTACTTTCTAAGCTTTCCCTAACCATCCGCTCTCTTGCTCTAGTAATAAGTACCGATGAATGCTACTTTCTAACCAACGAGCGGGAGGTTGTACCCAATCCTAGTTAACTGTTATAGTGGGTATCATTCCGCGATTTATCGTAGTAATTTTCACAAATAATAGCCCGCTCGCCCTAATCATACCAAATAGTTCTGCCCCTAGAATTCTCTCGCAGTTTTAACGACAATCTCTCAAGCAACCAACATTTAGATAGCATTTATATTCATCAAAAGTAGCATTTACAAGGTAAAAAAGCCGATCTCGTACCCATGTGTACGTGAGTGTAAAGGATAACATTCTTGGTAGTGCTGTTTGACAAGTCTCGCTTTTTGTTTTACTGTCACCGCTCGATTTCATACATATAATTACACCTTAACTAATGTTATAAATACAGCGAATCAAGTCGCTATTACCACATATTTCATGAGAAAAAGAGTGAATCAAGTTGCGCCTCGAATATATTTTAATTCTAATGATCCTAGTAGCGATTGGAGTCGTTTTTGCGTACACTAATCACGACCCGAAATTCCAATTTCTTTACTTTAGTTTACAAAAGTGCCACGATTAGGGAAGATTACAAGTCAAAGGTCAAGACTCCCGCCAGTAGTCAAGCTGCGGTGTAAGAGTTAAAATCCTTGGACTCAAAGGATTGACCACAACTACTTGGGTAAAACCCCAAAAAATTGCTAATTTTTATGTAGTGGTGGGTCAAAGTTATTCAGCCGGAGGAAAGTAAGCGGACACACAGAGAGAAATACGCAATTTTTCTTCTCCCTCCTGCTTCCTTTTTTCTCCCACAACAAACCCCACAAGCCCAATGCCTTAAGCCCAATGCCCCATCCTCAAACTATGCCTTCAAATTCTCCGTTAGCTTGGCACAGCCTAGAAATTGACAAAACCCTGCAACAGCTAAGCAGCGACCCCGACACTGGTCTGAGCGCTCAAGAGGTGTCACAACGCTTGCAGCAATACGGCCCGAACGAACTCGAAGAGATAGCAGGGCGTAGCCCTTTGTCGATTTTTATCGACCAGTTCACCAACATTATGCTGTTGATGCTGATGGGCGTGGCTGTAGTTTCGGCTATTTTGGACATCAGAAGTAACAGTTTCCCCAAAGACGCGATCGCGATTTTTGCCATAGTCGTCCTTAACGGTATCTTGGGCTATCTCCAAGAAAGCGGTGCCGAAAAAGCCCTCGCTGCCCTCAAAAACCTAGCTTCTCCCCTAGTGCGAGTAGTGCGCGATCGCAAAATTTCGGAAATTACCGCCAAAGAACTCGTACCGGGAGACATCATGCTGCTGGAAGCCGGGGTAAAAGTAGCAGCCGATGGCCGTCTGATCGAAGCATCCAACTTGCAAGTTAGAGAATCGGCCCTCACAGGGGAAGCTGTACCAGTCACCAAACAAGCTGGGGTAGAACTCAAAGAAGATACATCTTTAGGCGATCGCATCAACTTAATTTTTCAAGGCACAGAAGTAGTCCAAGGCAGGGCAAAGGCGATCGTCACCGGCACCGCAATGGATACGGAACTGGGTAAAATTGCCGCCCTTCTCCAGTCCGTAGAAAGCGAACCAACACCGCTACAACAGCGGATGACTCAGCTAGGAAACGTTCTAGTCTCAGGAGCCCTGGGCTTAGTTGCCATCGT
This sequence comes from Kamptonema sp. PCC 6506, assembly GCF_000180455.1. Classification (NCBI taxonomy): domain Bacteria; kingdom Bacillati; phylum Cyanobacteriota; class Cyanophyceae; order Oscillatoriales; family Microcoleaceae; genus Kamptonema; species Kamptonema sp. PCC 6506. The sequence goes on along the minus strand of NZ_CACA01000243.1, from coordinate 20,584 downwards.
CGTCATTGGCGGAATGCTCAAATTTGATGGCGGCGGGCTGGGGTTCGATACCAGTAGATTTGAAGAACTGCTAGAAGTCTCCCTAAGTATGGCAGTGGCCGTCGTTCCCGAAGGTCTATCAGCCGTAGTCACAGTCACTCTGGCACTAGGAACTAGGCGGATGGTCAAGCGTAACGCCCTAATCCGCAAACTGCCAGCAGTAGAAACTTTAGGTTCCGTCACCACGATTTGTTCCGACAAAACCGGTACCCTGACTCAAAATAAGATGGTAGTTCAGGGAGTCAATACCGCCAGCTACAGGGCGGCCCTGACTGGGGAAGGCTATGCCCCCATCGGCGAGTTCATGGATAGCGCCTCTAACAAAATTGAGAATTTAGAAGAATATCCCGAACTCGAATCTATACTCGTCGCCTGTGCAGTCTGTAATGATGCAGTATTGCAGCAAGAAAAGGGCGAATGGATAATTTTAGGCGACCCCACAGAAGGAGCTCTACTTTCCTTGGCGGGAAAAGCCGGGATTTACAGGGAACAGCAAGCTAGAGTTTTACCTCGCGTGGCAGAGTTCCCCTTCTCCTCGGAACGCAAGCGGATGAGCGTGATTTGCGAAATGCCAGGACATGGAGGGAAATGGGCTGTACCTCTGGAAAATGAGGAAGAGGCAAATTATTTAATGTTTACCAAGGGCTCTCCAGAATTGATTTTGGAGCGCTGTAAATCTATTGTCACGGGCGATCGCGCCGATTTTCTCACTGATGAAGTTCGCACCAGCATCCTAGAGCAAAATAATGACATGGCAAGTCGCGGCCTGCGCGTACTTGGTTTGGCTTATAAATCTTGGGAAAGCTTGCCGTCAGAAGCTTCTGAAGAAACTAGCGAGACAGAGATGGTTTGGCTAGGGCTGGTGTGTATGCTAGACGCACCTCGACCAGAAGTAAGGGACGCAGTGGCAAAGTGTCGCGACGGTGGTATCCGCGCCGTGATGATTACAGGCGATCACCAGTTAACGGCAAAGGCGATCGCGATCGATTTAGGAATTGCCCAAGCAGGCGATCGCGTCCTCACCGGTCAAGAATTAGAAAGGCTCAGTCAAGAAGAACTCAAGGAGTTAGTTAGTAGCGTCAGCGTCTACGCCCGTGTCTCCCCAGAACACAAACTGCGAATAGTTAAAGCCTTGCAAAGTCTAGGCAAATTTGTCGCCATGACAGGGGACGGCGTAAATGACGCTCCCGCCCTCAAGCAAGCAGATATCGGTATTGCAATGGGTATTACCGGCACCGATGTCAGCAAGGAAGCTAGCGATATGGTGCTGATCGATGACAACTTTGCCACCATTGTCGCCGCCGCTGAGGAAGGGCGAGTTGTTTACACCAATATTCGCCGCTTTATTAAGTACATTTTGGGTAGCAACATTGGCGAAGTTTTGACAATTGCAGCCGCTCCTTTAATAGGTTTGGGAGGAGTTCCCCTCTCGCCTTTACAAATTTTGTGGATGAATTTAGTTACAGATGGCGTTCCTGCTTTAGCTTTGGCAGTGGAACCAGCGGAGCCAAATGTAATGAAGCGACCTCCTTTTAGCCCCCGCGAAAGTATTTTTGCCAGAGGGTTAGGTCTATATATGGTTCGCATCGGGATTGTTTTTGCAATTATCACGATCGCGATGATGGCTTGGGCTTATAGCTTTACTCACGCTCCTGAGTATACGGGCGATCGAGACACTTGGAAGACGATGGTGTTTACAACTCTCTGTTTAGCTCAGATGGGACACGCGATCGCGATTCGCTCTAATACTCAACTAACCATTGAGTTAAACCCGATGACTAATCTCTTTGTTTGGGGAGCTGTAATTGTCACTACTATTTTGCAGCTAATGTTGATTTATGTTCCTTTCCTGAGAGACTTCTTCGGCACGCAGATTTTGAGTCCGATGGAACTTGCTATTTGCTTTGGTTTCAGTGCGTTGATGTTTGTTTGGATTGAAATGGAAAAGCTGTTTGTGCGCTTTTACCGTAAATCTCAGCATTAGGATTTGCTGGGTAGAAATACAATAAAGAATTAGTAGTTTGGGTGGAGCATAGCGAAACCCAACTCTAATTAATTAAAAATTAAAAATTAGAATTTAAAAATTAACACCTAATAAATCAATAGCTATCAACCAACAACTATCAACTAACAACTAACAACTAACTATTCTGATGTATTTGAGAAGTATCCACCTCCGACAGTTTCGCAACTACCGAGATCAGAAGGTAATATTTGATGCTCCTAAAACAATTTTGGTTGGCAATAATGCTCAAGGAAAATCTAATTTATTAGAAGCAGTAGAGTTGCTTTCAACTCTCAAAAGCCATAGAGCAACACGCGATCGCGATTTAATCCTTGACGCTAAACCCATAGGGCAAATTGATGCTAGCTTAGAACGGCAAACTGGGATAATTGATTTAACTTTAACCCTTCGCAATCAGGGAAGGCGCACTGTTGGACTCAACGGCGAACCTCTGCGTCGGCATTTAGACTTTTTGAGCGTACTCAATACAGTACAGTTTTCGAGTTTAGACTTAGATTTAGTGCGAGGTAGCCCAGAACATCGGCGGGACTGGATCGATCGCTTAGTCACGCAATTAGAACCTGTCTATGCTCACATTTTACAGCAATATAACCAAATTCTGCGGCAGCGAAATGCTTTTTTGAGGCGAGAGAAAGAGCAAGCGAACAAAGGAGAATTACCAACCACCAATTACCAATCACCAATTACTAATTACCAATCACCAATTACCAATTCCGAATTAGCTTTATGGGATGCACAATTAGCAACTGCGGGAGCTCGTGTTATCCGCAGACGCGATCGCGTTTTAGAGCGGTTAATCCCTTTAGCTCAAAGTTGGCATCGCTCAATTAGTGGTAGTATGGAGGTTTTAGATGTTAAGTACATACCTAATGTAGAAGTAATCCAAGAATTAATTGCTCGCGATCGTCTTGAAGGAGTACGTCAAGCTTTTTTAGATAAAATTAGGGAAAGAGCGATCGCCGAATATTACCAAGGTACTACCTTAGTCGGCCCTCACCGAGATGATATTTCTTTTACTATTAATAATACTCCTGCTCGTCAATACGGTTCCCAAGGTCAGCAGCGCACTCTAGTATTAGCATTAAAATTAGCCGAATTACAACTCATTGAAGAAGTTGTTGGCGAACCTCCCCTATTATTGCTTGACGATGTACTTGCAGAACTAGATCTCAATCGCCAAAATCAACTTTTAGAGACTATTCAAGAGCGATTTCAAACTCTAATTACTACTACCCATTTAGGTGCTTTTGATGCCCAGTGGTTGCAGCAAACCCAAATTTTATCAGTCCAAGCTGGACAAATCACTCAAATTTAAAGTTTATATTTAAGATTGTAGATTGACAGATTAAATATTTAATGGTATGTCCAGATAATTTGATAGTAATTTAGTTCTGCGATCCCCAAATCAAGATAGGATGAAAGTTAAATTTAATTACGGATTTTCCGTTCCATTTCTAATGAGTCTTGTCAGGAACTCAGGGCTCAAGCCACTGAGCTTGTAAGAAGTTGCAAGCTATTCTGACCAGCCTAAGCCTTAAGTGGCTACGTTTTTTGAGTCACGACACCGGCGAATGCGAAGCTAGTTTTCCGCTCTGTCATCTGCAATTAAACAGTTTTAAAGTCACTGAAACAGTGTTGCAGGTTTAACAAGCTCTTAAAACATTGGCGAAGCTAACATCACCCCGCAAGGGAGGCTCGAAAGAGCAAAACATTATGCGTACAGGATTGCGAGGTTTGAGATGGTAATTGTCCCATCGAAAGTACATTACAAAAGTACACCAAGCTAAACAATCCCAAGGCGGTAATGGACAAAAAAGATTCACGGTGGTTAAAACCACCGTGTCGTTTCCCACATACCGAGTTTTTTATGAAGCACTATGTTTCCCGCCTGCTAGCCTTGGTTTTGGTGGTTGTCATCGGCTTAATCGGCTGTTCCAATGTCCCGTCCACTCTGACTGGAGATTATCGCCAAGACACATTAGGATTAGTCAACAGTTTGAGAACAGCGATCGCCTTACCAGACAATTCCCCAGATAAGGCCCCCGCTCAAGCAGATGCGCGTCAAAAAATCAATGATTTTGCCGCTACTTACCGCCGGGATGGAACGCTGACCAAGCTTACATCCTTTACAACAATGCGAACAGCATTGAATTCTTTAGCTGGACATTACAGTTCCTATCCCAACCGTCCTCTGCCGGACAAATTGAAGAAGCGCCTAGAATCCGAATTTCAGCAGGTAGAAGCTGCATTGAAGCGAGGAGCTTGAGCGATCGAGGAAATTTGAAGGATGAAGTTTGGGGCAGAAATTAAGTATTTTCAGGCTTCATCCTTCACATTTAAGGACTTTCACAGGAAAGTCCTAGTCATTTTTACGCCCGTTCTCCAAGGGCGTTTTTTAAGTGTGCGATAATGCTGAAAAGTTTGGCAGGGTGCTGAATAACTATTGAATCCTGTCCTTTTACTCCCTTGCGAGCCATCTTCTGATTGCCTTATGAAATTTGCCTTAACTCGGAACACCACGCCTCAACGCCAGCGGCAGATATTGAGCGCGGTTGCTGCGATTTTAACCAGTAGCCTTTTCCACCCCTTCATCCTCAACAAACCCGCTCAAGCGGAAACTTTAAGCTACTGTAAGTTATCACCAAATGATGTTCAGCAAAAAGAAAATTTACGCCAAGAAGCATTAACAGGAAAGCCAGAAGCTCAGCAAGCCTATTTTTCGATTTTGGCTGAACACGCACGACAAATGACAGAGTGCCGCACTAGAACTTGGCCGCAAACTCAGGCAATTTGGTTGCGTTTATATCCCTGCGATGCGAGGCCCGGGGAAATAGACAGAGTTTTAGATAAAATTGTTAATCAAGGCTATAACCAAGTCTATTTAGAAGCATTTTATGATGGTCAAGTGTTATTACCAGCAGCCGACAATCCCACCGCTTGGCCTTCTGTACTCCGAACTCCTGGCTATGAAAAATTCGATATCTTGGCAAAAGCGATCGCTAAGGGTAAACAGCGGGGTTTAAAGGTTTATGGTTGGCTATTTACGATGAATTTTGGCTATACTTATGCTCAACGTCCTGATAAACAGGAAGCGCTTGCTCGTAACGGCAAAAATCAGACAACTTTAACAGTTAGTCAAGACAATAATAGCTCTGACCAAATAGTAGAAAGTCAGGAAAATTACGCCTTTATTGACCCCTACAGTAGGCAAGCTCGACAAGATTATTCTGTGATGATTAATCAATTGCTGAAGCGCCGACCAAATGGAATGTTATTTGATTATGTTCGCTATATGCGTGGGGTCGGTGGAGCTTCTGTTGCGACTAAGGTTCAAGATTTATGGATTTACGGTCAAGCTTCTCAAGAAGTGCTGTTACAACGCGCTCAAAATCAACAAGGGCGGGATATAATTCAACGCTATTTGGCGCGGGGATTTGTTAATCTTAATGACGTGCAAGCTACTAACAAACTTTATCCGAAAGAGAAAGAACCCCTGTGGCCAGGGCGGATTCCTTTACCTGAGCCAAAGCCGACAATAACTCCGACTTCAGGTAAGTCTAATTCTCCAACTATACCACCCAAAAAACCTGCTCCTGGCAAGCCAGAAGTGCCGCCCCCAAAACTTGTTGACCCTGCAATTTTACAAAATGATTTGTGGACGCTAACTGTTGGTCATGCCGTGCAAGGGATTTTAGAGTTTTTAGGCTTAGCAATTCAACCCGCTCAGAGGATGGGATTACCTGTGGGAGCGGTGTTTTTTCCTGATGGGAATAGAAGGATAAATTCAGGGGGGTTTGATTCGCGATTGCAACCTTGGGATAGTTTCCCGGCTTCAATGGAATTTCACGCGATGTCTTACGGTGCTTGTGGAGATATGAGTTGCATTATTCCGCAGGTGCAGCGGGTAGTGAGTATGGCACCACCAGGAGCTTTAATTATACCTGCGATCGCAGGCGGTTGGGGTCAGCCTGTGAAGAATCGTCCTTCGTTAGAAATTCAAATGCAGGCGATTCGCAATGCTGCGCCGCAAATTAATGCTATCAGTCATTTTTCTTATGGCTGGCAAGAACCACAGGACGATCGAGCTCGGCGTTCTTGTCGGATGTAAGCAACCGCCAAGGCGGTTAGGGGCTAGGGGCTAGGGGCTAGGGGCTAGGGGCTAGGGAAAGAGGGGAAAGAAGGGAAGAGAATTAGAGGAAGTTCTTAATTGCTGCAACAATTGCACCCATCCTATTTCCCCTCTTTCTTTAGCTATAACTAGCTGAGTTTGGTAGAGCAATCTCCTCATCCTTGCCAGAGCCAGAACAACTACTCAAAAGGATTAATAAAGAGTAATTTAACAGTTCAGACTTTAGGAAGATGGAGAATAACTAATAATTTTTTAAGCTTTATATATGTTGATACAAGAGGGAAAAAACATGACACTTTTAAAGCTGGCAGACTTTTATCCTAACTATAAGGAAGAGATTTTTGCAGGGGATGACATTAAAGGTTTTGATGTTTATGGCGGCGACTCTAACGAGAAAATTGGTAGCGTTTACGACGCTCTAGTTGATGAAACTGGTCGCTTTCGTTATTTAGTAATTGATACCGGAATTTGGATTTTTGGCAAGAAAGTATTGCTTCCCATCGGTTCGGCTCGCATCGATTATGGAGCGCGGCGCGTATTTGCTATTGGGATTCGCAATAAAGACCAAGTAGAACAATTACCTCCTTACAATGAGCTAGAATCGCTAGATTACGAACAAGAAGAGCAGATCAGAGGAGTTTATCGCAATCAAGCTGATTACGCTGCTCCCATTTCTAGTGACTACGATCGCAGTACCTACAACTACGATCTAGACCGCCCTCTCTACGATACAAATGAGCAAAATCATCAAACTCTGAAATTGTATGAAGAACGTTTGATTGCGAATAAAAACCGCCAAAAAACAGGTGAAGTTGCAGTTGGCAAGCGAGTAGAAACTGAAACAGCACGCGCTTCGGTGCCTATTGAAAAAGAGCGGGTTGTGATTGAGCGCAGGACACCAGCAGACGCGGGTCGAGAAGTACCTGTCGGCGCTGTTGACTTCCAAGAAGGAGAAGTTGCGCGGATGGAAGTTTACGAAGAAACCGCTGATATTCACAAAGAAGCTTTTGTGCGCGAGCAAGTCAATGTCAGAAAAGAAGTTATCCGGGACACTGTTGAGGGTGAAGAAACATTGCGCCGCCAAGAGCTAGACGTTACAACCAATGGCGAGCCAGTTGTTGACAACAAAATGCGTTAAAAATTTAACCACCAATGGTTAAAGAGATAGCTCAATTGATGTTGAGATATCTAAGCAGTAAAGTCTTTAAAGGCAATGCAGGCAGGGCATTTTCTCAGCTCTGCCTGTAATTTTAACAAAGATTTATGTAGGTAAAAAGCCATGAGCGAAGCGTCTAATAAAGAACTTGAATCTATAAAAAAACAACTCCACAATAACCTTGTAGTAGAGCCGATTATGGCAGAGAATCCTCTGGAAGTTAGCTCAAATATAGTAGACAATCAGGAAGCCATCGATCCTTCCGAAATTGCAGAATTAATGGCGATACCGGAAACAGTGGAGCAAAAGGAAATCACGCTCCTAGAAGAACGTTTAGTTGTTAATCGCGGTAAGCGGAAAGTAGGGGAAGTCATTGTCCGCAAAGAAGTGGAAACACGGATGGTAGAGGTTCCTGTCCGCCGTGAGAAACTGATTATTGAACGAGTGGGGGAAGTACCTGAGCGGCTTGCAGAAATTGATTTAGGTGAAGGCCAGGTTACTGGCATAGAATTGGCAGAAATGGCGGATGCTAACGCTCAGCCTACTGTCAGTGCTGAATTTACTTCGGTACAAAAAGCTAGTAACGTTTTAAGTGCGATCGCCAGCCAGCCACATCACGGATGTGCTAAAGTCCGATTGGAAATTGTTCTGGAAAATAACCAAGTTCAGGAAACTTACCAAAATTGGTTTGACAGCTACGAAAGTTGAAAACAAAATCACTAAAAATTTATTTTAGGGTTGACGAATCCCTGGCATTTGTTGTAAGATTGGTTAGATAAAATTTATACGGTATGTACCAGAAGTAAGAACGAGAAAAGCTGAAGCATTGAAACTCGAACAATGCCGATCGGAATTAGTTAACCAAGCTTACGGATTAACGCCCGAAGAAATAGATTTAATGTGGAAAACAGCACAGCCGCGAATGCCGATTAACAGATAAAAATGTAACTTGTCATTGCGAGCGAAGCGAAGCAATCTTAAGCCTTTGCGATTGCTTCGGGCTTAGTTTGCTTCGTACCTCGCAACACCCTCAGATTAGTTTGCTTCACTACGTTCGCAACTCCTCGCAACTGCGCTGCGCTTGGCTCGCAATGACAGAATAATAAAATTGCTTCACTCGCAATGAGAGAATAAAAATTCTAGCAATCGCCAAGAGAGTGAGAACACTCGCTTATGGTCAAAACCATTGATTCTATTCCTCTCTTCCCCTAGTCCCTAGCCCCTAGCCCCTAGTCCCTACCTATAATTAATTAGTCAGCAAACTTGGGGAAGTTAGCACAAACACATCCCTTGTCCCGACAGCCGCAGATTCGGGTTTAATCGGAGTAGTAAAGTGGAAAAATTCATGGTCATTTACTAACAGCATTTCTCCCGGATTCAGGACTTTCTTAAATACGGGTTTTTCCTTTCTCTCCATGTAAAGATGTGTTTCTCCACCAAGAATATTAGTTCTGTCAACCGAGAAAATGCCAACAAAATCAGTCCCGTCTTGATGGATACCTTCAGGTGCAGGATTGCCAAAATTATTAAGAGAACAAGTAGTTCTAATTTGATGAATTCCGATTTCCGCTTCTGGATGAAGTTTACAGGAATCAGTAAAAGCTAAGACCAGATGTTTAAAGATATCCTGCGCGACCATTTCATCATCTAATTCAGCAAAATCTCTTTTAATATCCCCCACTATGGGATTGTATTCTTTACTTTGGAAAAGGTAGCCGTGAGGTAACTTTATTAATTCATTGCCGTTAACCATGAAGCGCGATAATCTTCGAGAGCGATACTTACCTTTGATGTAAGGATCGATAGGTAAATCATCAAAGAATTGCTTAAAACCTTCTAGCTTAATCGAGTTTACCTTTTTAAAGGTAAACATGAAAGCATAATCCAAATCTGTCGATCCCAGTAAGGTTTTCATAGGATTTTATAATTTTAGCGTTGATCCCTATCTTAAGTTTTCCTTAAGGAGGTGTATATCTCCAGTATAGAGTAGCTTTTTTGTGAATGCAGCTAAGCTCAATACAAAGTTTGCAAAGTTATGGTGAAGATTGCCTAGAAATTCCGCACAGCTTTAACCAATGATTGACAGGCCCGCAGGAAGATTGCCACGTCTACGCCGAGGCCGATGTACTGAACTCCTACATCAATCCACTGCTTGGCAATTTCAGGATTATCGGCAAAAGTGCCAGCAGCAATGCCTGCGTTGCGAATGGTTTTTACTGCTGCTTCCATTAAGTCAATCACGCGGGAGTCGCGGACTTGGCCGGGAATGCCGAGAGATTGGGAAATGTCATAAGGGCCGAGAAAAATTACGTCAAGATTGGGAACCTTAACGATTTCTTTGAGGTTATCGATGCCGCGTTTGCCTTCAATGTGAATCACCACTAGAGATTCTTCATTAAGTTCATCGGTGATACCTGTACCTGCGGCGGTATAAAGTCCGGCCCGCGTGGCGAAGGAAAGACCTCGCCTACCGAGGGGGCTATATTTGGCGTTTTGGACAGCGGTTTCTGCGTCGAGTTTGGTTTCGATTTGCGGAACTTGGACACCTGCGCTACCAATGTCGAGGGCACGTTGAATTTGGGGGCCGTCGTTTTTGCGAACGCGGACAATGGGGGCAATTCCTGCACAGTCTGCTGCGCGGCAGAGGTCTTCAGCAACGAGTGGGTTGATGGGGCCGTGTTCCATGTCAATTATGGCGAAGTCAAATCCTGCATGGCCGCAGATTTCGATGAAGGCGGGATAGGCGCAATTCATAAATGGGCCAAGGACTATTTCGCCTTGTTTGAGTTTGCGTTTGAGGTGGTTTGGACGCATAGAGTTAGGGGCTAGGGGCTAGGGAAGAAGGGACTCTTAATCTAGGGTGACAGGAATTCACAACGTTCTAACTGCTAAGAAGGTGGCTATAGTTTTAAGAATTTTTGAGTATCAACAAGAAAGGAAGAAGACTGTGGCGATGCCATCTAAATTAAAATGCCTTACAGGATAAATATACTCCTGGGTTATTAATTTTATGAAATAATGTCTACAGTGAAATCAACTGGACACTCCTACCTCTAAAGGGACGTTGCTCGTGGTACGGTAAAAATTTGTCACAATGTCATTGCAAAGGTAGTGAAGCGATCGCAAAGACTTGAAGTAGTAAAATTATTTTTCAATCCTGGGATTAAATTTAAGAGGTGCAGTTTGAATTTAGTAGGATTAGTTGTAATTGGACGCAATGAAGGCGATCGCCTCCGTCGCTGTTTGCTATCGGCTCAAGGTAATGTGGCGATCGCAGTCTATGTTGATTCGGGCTCGACAGATGGGAGTGTCGATTTAGCGCGATCGCTATCTGCGGATGTAGTTGAACTCGACTTGTCTGCACCCTTTACCGCTGCGCGTGCTAGGAATGCAGGGTTTGCACATCTGCTACAAGTGTCTCCCCAAGTCGAATTTGTCCAATTTGTTGACGGCGACTGCGAGTTAGTACCAGGATGGATCGATCGCGCCTATCAAGAACTCCTAGCTCAACCAGATGTCGCGATCGCTTGTGGCCGCAGACGCGAACGTTTCCCGGAAGCATCGATTTATAATCAATTGTGCGACATCGAATGGGATACACCCGTTGGCGAAGCTAAAGCCTGCGGTGGTGATGCTTTGATGCGGGTTCAAGCCTTCCAAGCAGTAGGGGGGTTCAATCCTGGTTTAATTGCAGGGGAAGAACCGGAACTCTGTTTGCGATCGCGCCAAAAAGGTTGGAAAATCCTCCGCTTAGACGCAGAAATGACCCTCCACGACGCGCAAATTACCACTTTTCGGCAGTGGTGGAAACGTTCTCAGAGAGCTGGCTACGCCTACGCTGAGGGAGCCTGGTTACACGGAAAGGAGCCCGAACGTCACTGGGTGAAAGAAAGCCGCAGCATTTGGTTTTGGGGGTTGATTTTGCCAGTAATAGCATTGGCTGGGGTCTGGCTAACTCATGGCTGGAGTTTGTTGCTATTGAGCGCTTACCCGTTATTGACCTATCGGATTTATACTTATATGCAGCAGCGTAGTTTAGGAAAAAAGGCAGCGGTCTTGTATGCAATATTTTGCAGTTTAGGGAAATTTCCGCAACTACAGGGTCAGATCCAGTTTCACTTAGGTAGATTATTGCGACGACCCAGCAAGTTAATCGAATACAAAGCAGCAACTTCAGCAGAAGCAGCTATTCAGGAATAGCTAGAATAGTTAGGACTTACGCAGTCAATCGCCCAAAGGCTATTAAAAGGGGGGTTGCAAGTTAGACTAAATCCTTGTAGTGTGGGCGTTACGACTTGAAGATATTTTTTCAAGTCGGATCTGGCGATCGCCGCGCCCACCCTACGGCTAATGGTATAGACTTTCAATGTTAGCGATCGCAAAATTTTGATGTATTTCCCCTGCACTCCACCCCAAAAGACATATACAACCGCCAAGGCCTTTAGGAACTTCTGAATTCATGAAACCCTTGATTCTATCCCCATCTTCCCCTTCGCTCCCTTCTTCCCTTCTTCCCCCTAGCCCTGAGCATCCTAGCCCCTAGTCCCTTCTTCCCCTAGCCCTGAGCATCCTAGCCCCTAGTCCCTTCTTCCCCTAGCCCCTAGCCCCTAGCCCCTAGTCCCTAGTTATAAATCCCAGTGTGAGGAGTTTAATCATGCGAGTTTTACTGGTTTATCCCGAATTTCCCAAAACCTTTTGGTCTTACGAAAAAATCCTAGAACTCGTCAACCGTAAGGTATTGCTACCCCCTCTGGGTTTAGTCACAGTCGCGGCCATCCTTCCCCAAGAATGGGAATTCAAGTTAGTCGATCGCAACATTAGAGCAATAACAGAAGAGGAATGGCAATGGGCCGAACTCGTCATTTGTTCCGCGATGATCGTCCAAAAAGAGGACTTGCTGGCGCAAATTCGCGAAGCTAAGCGGCGTGGTAAATTAGTCGCCTGTGGGGGGCCATACCCGACTTCCCTACCAGAGGAACCCCAAGCAGCAGGGGTAGATTACCTGATTTTAGACGAAGGTGAAATCACTTTACCGATGTTCGTAGAGGCGATCGCGCGTGGCGAAACCAGCGGTATATACCGATCCGGCGGCGAAAAACCCGACGTTACCACCACCCCCGTCCCGCGTTTCGACTTACTGGAACTAAACGCCTACGATTCAATGTCCATCCAGTTTTCGCGGGGTTGCCCCTTCCAGTGCGAATTCTGCGATATTATCGTACTCTACGGTCGCAAACCGCGCACGAAAGAGCCAGAACAATTAATAGCAGAATTAGAATTTCTCTATCAATTGGGTTGGCGGCGTGGCGTTTTCATGGTAGATGACAATTTTATCGGCAATAAACGTAATGTCAAACTGCTGTTAAAAGAGTTAAAAGTTTGGCAACAAGAACGTCAATATCCCTTTGTTTTCAACACCGAAGCATCCATTGACTTAGCTCAAGACCAAGAACTAATGGACTTGATGGTAGAGTGTAACTTTAATGCTGTATTTGTGGGAGTTGAAACCCCGGACGAAGAAAGCTTGCAAATGACTAAGAAATTCCAAAATACTCGGAATTCTTTAGTGGAATCAATGGAGGCAATTACTAAATCTGGCTTGCGCGTAATGGCTGGATTTATTATTGGTTTCGACGGCGAAAAACCGGGGGCCGGTTCGCGAATTGTGCGCTTTGCAGAAGCAGCGGCAATTCCCAGCACAACTTTTGGAATGTTACAGGCTTTGCCTCATACGGCTTTGTGGCACAGGCTAGAAAAAGAAGGACGGTTGCGCGGTAAAGCTGGTAACTTGAATCAGACAACTTTAATGAATTTTATTCCCACGCGACCTTTAGAAGATATTGCGCGGGAATATGTCGAGGCATTTTGTGATGTTTACGATCCTAAGAAGTATTTGGATCGCACTTATCGCCACTTCTTAATGCTAGGTGCGCCGAAGGTGAAAAAGCCGTTTAAAATGCCTGATTTAATTGACTTACGAGCTCTTGGTATCGTCATTTGGCGACAAGGAATTAAGCGTAATACTCGCTGGATGTTCTGGCATCATTTATTCAGCATTATTAAACGCAATCCGGCTGTGTGGGAGCATTATTTAACAGTTTGCGCTCATAACGAACACTTCTTAGAATACCGCCAAATTGTGCGGGATGAAATTGAGGCTCAATTGGTTGAGTATCTGGCTAATGAAAAGCAACAGGTACAGCAGCAAACAGTTGCACCTGTTGAGGAAAAAGAACGCGCGATCGCGTAATATCGCGTAAGAAAGAAAGTGGCGGTTAGAAACCGCATCTACACAGACAAAACCCGCCTACGCGGGTTGCATTTCTATAGTCCGCGCAGGCGGACTTCGTTTATGTAGCCGCGAATTCTATTCGCCAAGAAAGAAAGGTGGCGGTTAGAAACCGCGTCTACACAGACAAAACCCGCCTGCGCGGGTTGCATTTCTACAGTCCGCGCAGGCGGGCTTCGTTTGTGTAGCCGCGAATTCTATTCGCCAAGAAAGGTGGCGGTTAGAAACCGCGTCTACACAGACAAAACCCGCCTACGCGGGTTGCATTTCTATAATCCGCGCAGGCGGACTTCGTTTGTGTAGCCGCGAATTCTATTCGCCTGGAGTATTTATTAAATCAGCTTAACTGCACGCAAACCAAACAAAAGTACGGTGGCAACACCCAGCATACCGCCGAACATCACAAAATAAGCTATTGCTCCACTGATAGTCATTTACATTGCTCCATAAAATCAATAACAACTATTGAAACATGGTGTGCGCTACAATACACCCCAAAGGGGATATTAAGATTTAGGTTTTACCATGCAGTCAGTTATTCGTGTTGATTTAGGGTCGCAATCTTACGATATTGCGATCGCATCTGGCGGTTTAGACGAACTCGGCACGCAGATAGGAGCTCTAAATTTAGGCAAAAAAGTCTTAGTCGTCTCTAACCAGATGATATTTCGCCACTATGGGGAAAAGGCGATCGCATCTTTACAAAAAGCAGGCTTTGAAGTCGCCAGTCATATCCTCCCCGTAGGCGAACAATATAAAACTTTAACGGGTCTGCAAAGAATTTACAATTCAGCCTTGGAACATCGCCTCGAACGTTCCTCAACTATTATCGCTTTAGGAGGCGGCGTTGTTGGCGATATGGCGGGTTTTGCGGCCGCAACTTGGCTGCGTGGTATTAATGTGGTGCAAGTGCCAACATCTCTGCTAGCAATGGTTGATGCTTCCATTGGTGGCAAAACAGGCGTTAATCATCCCCAAGGTAAAAATTTAATTGGTGCTTTTCATCAACCGCGATTAGTATTAATCGATCCAGAGGTTTTGAAGACTTTGCCACCGCGAGAATTGCGTGCAGGTATGGCGGAAGTTATTAAGTATGGCGTAATTTGGGATGCAGATTTATTTACACAATTGGAAAAGTGCAAGCGATTAGATCAAATGCGTTATTTTCCCGCCGATTTGTTACCAGAAATTTTAAGTAAGTCTTGCCAAGCTAAGGCTGATGTGGTAAGTAAAGATGAAAAAGAATCGGGATTGAGAGCGATTTTAAATTACGGTCATACTATTGGTCATGCCATAGAAAGTGTAACTGGTTATAAGGTAGTAAATCACGGTGAGGGGGTAGCGATTGGGATGGTAGCGGCGAGTGGATTGGCGGTAGAGTTGGGGATGTGGGATAGTGAGTGCGATCGCCGACAATTGGCTTTGATTCAAAAGGCAGGTTTGCCTGTAAAGTTGCCACCAGGTTTAGATATTGAGGAAATTTTAGAGACTTTGCAAACTGATAAGAAGGTGCAAGATAGCAAAGTAAGGTTTATTTTGCCGACCCAGATTGGTGTGGTGACAATTACGGATCGGGTAACTGCTGATATAATTCGGTTAGTGTTGGGAAGAATGGGGTAGCGATCGCGGATTTAGACAAATTACAAGGATTATACGCGGATATATCCCGACGATTGCAACGGATTATACGCGGATATATCCCGGCGATTGAAACGGATTACACGCGGATATATCCCGGCGATTGAAACGGATTATACGCGGATATATCCCGGCGATTGAAATCGCGCCTACACAAACAAAGTCCGCCTACGCGGACTAATAGGCGTAGCGGACTCAGTTTAATCTGTAATTGGAGTTTTAACCTCTTCCTCATCAAATACGGGGGGCCAAAGGTCAGAGATCGAGAGTTCCCAACCTGGCAACAAATCTGGTAATGTGAGGATATCGTTATTGCCAAAACTCTGAATCGATCCATCGGGGCGATAGACTTCCACCCATTCGCGATCGGGATCGACCAAAATGCCAATTTCTGCACCCTGTTCTAGATACATTTGTAACTTTGCTTGAAGTTTGGGAATGCGATCGCTTTGGGACTTAATTTCGACGACGAGATTCGGTACAACTTCAGCAAAATATCGGACACTGCGGGGTAATCGCTGACGGGAAACAAAGGCGACATCGGGGGCTGTGAGGTCGGAATTGGGTAAAATAAATCCACCGCTAGAGTCAAATACTCGTCCAAGCTGTCGCGATTCTACCCACAACATCAGTCGGACAATTAAGCGAACTCCAACTTCGCTAGCAACAATATCTGATGGCCCCATAATGATAATTTCTCCATCATGTAGCTCTATTTGATAGTCTTTACCATTGGCTTCGAGTTGTGCTTGGATTTCACAGACATCAGCAATGGTCATAGGCATGATGGTATTCCTCAACTGACCGGCCTATGTTCATTGTATAGCAGAAAGCAGAAGTGCTTTAATTATCTACAAGAGTAGAAGAAAAATAAAATCAGGACTTATCTGATGTTCAGCAAATTACTTACAATCTGTCATTGCGAGCGAAGCGAAGCAATCGCAGAGGCCTTGCGATTGCTTCGCTTCGCTCGCAATGACAAGTGCTTCGCTCGCAATGACAAGTATTTAACCGCACATGATATTACGCATCCAACCAAAGAAACCGGGTTTTTTGACGAAAATACTTCGCCTTCACCCACAGATTCTCTCAAAAACCCGGTTTCTCGGACTCCCTGCGTAAGTCATAAAAATATAAAGCAATAGTTTCAGCAATTAAGAACGTCGTAACTATCTTGGCGATTACTATAATTTAAGCTGGTTGAAAATCAGACATTGGGAAAAAATCTGTGCGACCTAAAAATAACCGCAAAAAGCTAGTCTTATTCACAACATTTCTAGTCTCCCTCTTCATCCCTCTGTTTTTGAGTGCAGTTGGATTATTTCTTAGCCTTTGGACGATCGTACCAGCACCGACACTATTTCTATTTCCTTTAGCAGTGGGAGCACCAGAAATCAGTCCTTGGCTGGTGGCTGTGAATGCGATCGCT
Source organism: Kamptonema sp. PCC 6506 (assembly GCF_000180455.1). Classification (NCBI taxonomy): domain Bacteria; kingdom Bacillati; phylum Cyanobacteriota; class Cyanophyceae; order Oscillatoriales; family Microcoleaceae; genus Kamptonema; species Kamptonema sp. PCC 6506. Next base: position 3,878 of record NZ_CACA01000243.1, on the reverse strand, counting down.
CTCTTACTAACCATCTTCAGACTACAGCAAGGCTGGCTCTACAACACTTCCCTAGTCTGTAGCTCGATTGCCCTAATCCTCAGTCTACTCCCCCTGCTTCAGTTCCCAGCAGCTAATTCGCGCATAGCGGCTGAAATAAAGTCTGTTCTAGGGGTGGATTATTTAGCAGCCATTCCTCAAGTTGAACAGGCACAACTACGCCCTAAACCCTTTATCTTAACAGATGCCTTCCGGGGAATTCCCCTGCGGGAAGTTCGCACTTCTGACGGCGTTGTATTTGCCAACCCCGACGGGGTACAACTGAAACTAAATCTTTATAGACCGATGCAAACTGGTAAATATCCCGCGATCGTTATCCTCTACGGAGGAGCTTGGCAAAGAGGCAGTCCCAATAGCGATCGCGAATTTAGTCGCTACATGGCCGCCCAAGGTTATTGTGTAGTAGCAATAGATTACCGCCACGCTCCTAAATATCGCTTTCCAGCTCAATTAGAAGACGTAGAAACAGCTTTATCTTATATCCAAACCCACGCCAATGAGTGGGAAATTGATATTAACAGAATTGCTTTAATGGGAAGGTCAGCAGGTGCCCATTTAGCATTACTTTATGCTTATAATTCCCCTACAGTTCCTATTCGAGCAGTAGTGAATTATTACGGCCCAATTAACCTACTCCGAGGATATTATGACCCACCTTTTCCCGATCCATTAAATGTCCGAGCCATTCTGCGTGCTTTTCTGGGAGGAACTCCCGACGAACTCACAGAGCTTTACCGTCAAGCTTCTCCTATCAATTATGTTAAACCCAACCTTCCCCCTTCTCTCCTGGTTTATGCAGGTCGCGACCATATAGTTGAAGCCAAGTTTGGACGCTTTCTCTACAAACAATTACAATCCACTGGCAATCGTGCAATTATGCTCGAAATTCCTTGGGCAGAACACGCCTTTGATGCCGTTTTTAATGGTGTGAGCAATCAACTGGCTTTGTATTACACAGAACGCTTTTTAGCTCATACTCTGAAGTCTTCTAATTACCAACCAAAATAGAGAAATAGGTAACGCCGCCCTCTGGGTGGCGATCGGCTCGCACAAATCCATAGGAATAAGGCAAACTAGAGATTAGCTACAAAAAGTTCTATGATTGCCCATGATTTGGCCATTTAAGCCTCGCTATCGCAAACAAATCGCTCGGATTGAAATCAACGGCGCGATCGCCCAAGAAGCCCGCAAGCGTGTCCTAGAAGCTCTCAAAACCGTTGAAGAGCGCAAGTTTCCCGCCTTGCTGCTGCGGATCGACTCTCCCGGCGGTACAGTCGGAGATTCCCAAGAAATCTACAGCGCCCTCAAGCGCCTGCAAGACCAAGTTAAAATTGTTGCCAGCTTTGGCAATATTTCGGCTTCTGGGGGTGTCTACATTGGCATGGGTGCCCCCCACATCGTCACCAATCCGGGTACGATTACGGGCAGCATTGGCGTGATTATCCGAGGAAATAACATTGAAGGGCTGTTAGAAAAGGTTGGCGTTTCGTTTAAAACGATTAAATCTGGCCCTTACAAAGATATTTTGGCTTTTGACAGAGAACTGACTGAGCCGGAGAAGGAAATTCTGCAAGACTTGATCGATAACACTTATCAGCAGTTCGTGCAAACGGTTGCAGAAGCCCGAAATATCCCGATTGAAACGGTTAAAACTTTTGCCGACGGTCGCATTTTTAGCGGACAGCAAGCTTTAGAACTGGGTGTGGTTGACCGTTTGGGAACTGAGGATGATGCCCGTCGCTGGGCGGCTGAATTAGCAGGTCTTGACCCTGAAAAAACGGAGTGTTGCACTCTGGAAAAACCTAAACCATTTTTAACTCGTGCATTAGGCAGTAGTCTGGATACATCGGGGCTGTCTTCTGCTGGGAATTGGCTAGAATTTGAGCTGTCTGTAAGTGGTCTACCACTTTGGCTTTATCGACCATAATTGTTAACAGTTAGCGGTTAACGGTTAGCGGTTAACGGTTAACGGTTAACTGTTGGTTGAAGGATACTTATAACAATGGAGGATGTTTGCGTGGAGTGGCGAGTAAGGGCGATTCGCGGGGCAACTACTGCCTCAGAAAATTCGGTGGAAGCAATTGCAGATGCGGTGAGGGAACTGTTAGATGAACTAGAAGGGCTTAATGACCTCGACCCGGAAATGATTATTAGTGCTACTTTTTCTGTCACTCGCGATTTGGATGCTATCTTTCCGGCTGCGATCGCGCGCGATCGTCCCCGCTGGGCTAATGTTCCTCTTTTAGATGTTCAGCAAATGCACGTTGAGGGTAGTTTGCAACGCTGTATCCGATTTTTAATTCACATTAATTTGCCAGAAAACCACACTCAAATTTATCATCCTTATTTGCGAGGAGCTAAGAATTTGCGGCCGGATTGGAATTTAGCTAGTGTTAGTTACTCTTAAAGTGTTTGAGGAAAAGCTTGTTGCACCTTCTAGGGTAAGATGAATCTCTATTCAAAAAATTGTCTGTTTTAAAACCAGTCTCGACAACTCCTGCATACCCTCTATACCGAACAGGTGAAATTGCCTTTGGCTGCAATTGGGAAAAATTCCATTGACTCCAGGCTAATTACAGCTAATACTCGGTTTAGTTTTAAGCTATTTTCCCAAATTCTCAAGCAAGACAGCACTAAAAATATCTTTGTATCACCAACTAGCATATCAATAGCACTAGCGATGACTTATAATGGTGCTAGTGGTGAAACTCAGCAAGCAATGGCTAAAGCATTGGAGTTGCAGGGATTGGATTTAAACTCCCTCAACCAAGCTAATGCAGATTTAATTACAGCATTGATTCAGGCAGATCCAACAGTAAATATCTCGCTAGTAAATTCACTTTGGGCAAAACAGGGAGTTCCCTTTAAGCCAGAATTTATCCAGAAAACTCAAACATTTTACAGTGCTGAGGCAAATAACTTAGATTTTACCAATCCAAAATCCCCAGATACTATCAACAACTGGGTTAAGCACCATACCTGCGGTAAAATCAGTCAAATTATTAAGGAAATTCCAGCGGGTTCAGAACTGTTTCTAATTAATGCCGTTTACTTTAAAGGAGATTGGACTGACAAGTTTGATAAAGGAGATACAAAAAACAAGCCTTTTACTTTGGTAGATGGTTCTACAAAGCAATACTCGCTGATGTCTCGAACAGGGTGGTATGATTATTACGAAACCCCTGAGTTCCAAGCAATTAGTATTCCCTACGGCAATGGAAGGTTTAGCTTGTATGTATTTCTCCCTCAGAAAACTTCTAATCTTTCCCAATTCTACCAAACTCTAACTCCTGAAAACTGGGAAAAATCGATGCAGAAATTCACCAAACAAAAAGTAACTATCGAACTACCTCGATTTAAACTCGAATATGAAATTAAACTCAACGGCATACTAAAAAGCTTAGGGATGGGAGTTGCTTTTGATGAAAAACAAGCTGATTTTTCTGGTATGCGTCCAATCCCGCCTAATCTCTACATCAGTGAAGTTAAACATAAAACCTTTGTCGAGTTAAAAGAGGAGGGTACAGAAGCAGCAGCAATAACTTCCATACAGATGTCAGCATCTCCTATTCCATTGCCACACAAACCCTTTGAAATGATTGTCGATAGCCCCTTTTTCTCTGCAATTCATGACAACCAAACTGAAACTATTTTGTTTATGGGTTCAATTGTTGAACCTAATTAAAGAAAGCAATTGGTAGGGAAATTAGCCGTAATTATGCTATTCCCAACCTGCCAACGAGATTTTTCTACCTAAGAGGCATCGGAGGAACGATTGGCTTTATTCGGTTTATACCAATTAAAAAAAATCTTGTTATAACCTTGGCGTTGCTTTTATC
>NZ_CACA01000244.1:0-2705 GCF_000180455.1 Kamptonema sp. PCC 6506 | reverse complement strand
GGGGGAGTATGAGTGATTACCAATTACCCATTACCCATTACCCATTATCGATTACCAATTACCCATTACCCATTATCGATTACCAACTAACAACTAACAACTAACAACTAACAATTACCCATTATTCTAATAATCTATTTTCTCAATATGTTCGCGAATCTCGTTTAGGTCGATATACCGATCTGTAGCATTACGGAGTTCTCTAGCAATCATCCCTTCGGTTGATACGACTGTAATATGAGTATTTTTCGATCTTAGCAGCTCAATCGCCCTCTCAAAATCCCCATCCCCGCTGAAAAGCACAACTTGGTCATATTGATCGACTGTATTAAACATATCTACGACTATCTCTATGTCTAAATTAGCTTTTTGAGAATATCTGCCAGAAGCGTCATCGTAGTATTCTTTGAGGATTTTAGTGCGAACTGTGTAACCCAGACTAATCAAAGCATCTCGGAATCCCCTTTGATCTTGAGGGTCTTTAAGACCCGTATACCAGAAAGCGTTAATCAGCATTACATTTTGCTGTGCATTCTTGAAATATTCCAACACTCGTCTCGGATCGAAAAACCAGCCATTTTTTTGTTGAGCGTAGAACATATTGTTCCCGTCTACAAAAATAGACAGACGGTTCATTGAGTTTGACATAAAAACTTAGACCTAATAATTGTAGAAAGGAATTTAATCTAAGTATTAGATTTTAGCAACATGGAGTTAACCTAGCAATGGAATAAAATTAAGAAATTTCCATTTCCCCAGTATTTCATATTTTAGGCTCTACTGCCACAGAGTTGCTTTCATCTCATAAGCGGGCTGCTTTTGAGAAGAGGTATCGGCTGAGGGCAACTCTGTGGCAAATGTCTCTTTGGCGATCGCTCCGCTAAAAACAATAGTTATTGCCCTGTTGCAGCCCTCTAGCAAGCCCTTAGTTTTTGCACGCTCTGCCTTCCCTCTGTGTGATTAAATTGCAGCAATTTAAGCTTAAGCCTTTTTGCTCTCCAAGGCCCAGCGAGCCAACTCCGTCCGGTTGTGGAGGCCTGTTTTGCCCAACATATTGCTAACATGGCTTTCAATTGTCCGCTGGCTGACATTCATCACATCTGCAATATCACGGTTTGCCAACCCTTGGGACACCAACTGTACGACTTTTAACTCGGTTGGGGTTAAATCGACGTTGCGGCGGGCCTTGATTTTTGGCCCACTGTCGATCGCATTATTTTGGTGGCGAATCAATCTCGTTGCCTGCTTGAGGGAAGATTCTACTTGTGCCACGAGTTCTTCTGGCTCAAAGGGCTTGACAATATAAACGTCAGCCCCAGTGCTGAGACCTTTAACTCTATCTTGGCTTTGACCCTTGGCAGACAGGAACAAAACTGGAATCCAACTGGTACGAGGATCTTCTCTGACGTGCTTGACTAAGGTGTAACCATCCATCTCTGGCATCATCACGTCACAAATAATTAAGTCGGGAAGATCCTCTTCTAGTTTTTCCAGGGCTTCTCGGCCATTTTCTGCTGTGACGACATCGTAGCCCCGAAACTCTAGATAATCTTTAACTAGCAGTATCAAGTTGGGGTCGTCGTCAACCAGCATTAGCCGTTTTTGATCTCCTATATTAATTTCCTTCATCTTTATTCCTGCCTGGAGACTCCCGTCATAACTGTAGTGATTGCAACGCTGGCAGCGAACAAAACTTATCGGCTTGACGGTGAGAGGAAAGGCAGGGCAGGGTATATGCCTCTCCACGATTTAAAAGGAATTGTAATGAGGTGGGGGTTTTAGCCCCTTCGCCGAGGCGGGTCAACTAGGCTTTCCAGTCCCCTACTAGACCCCGTGTTAGGGGTTAGCAGTGGTGGTTGAGCTAATAATTTCCCGCTAATCTAATGTTATCTGGCGTGCTTCCTAAAGATGCACGCCAGCTAGATCGAGTGGGATATTTAGTCTGGAGACTTTCAGCCGCTTAATGCCCCTGTCTGTACGGTGCTACTTCTGAATACTATAGAGAAATTTGACTATAATGCCTACTTACGTACTTGAATGTTTTGAGCAGTGGCTGGGAAGAGCGAGTGATTTTACCCTTGATAACTAGCTGTGGTGTCTAATTCCTAACGATTGCGATTGTGATGGCGATCGTTACAGGAAATGTTAGTGAGTGTGTAGCTCCTTATCTGGAAGAGGATGAGTTAAAAAAGCATATTCCTGAACTACTTGAGAGCCGATCAGATGTTCTTGAAGTATCCGCTCGATGATGGGTGGTGTGACATTCCGATACCACACACCGTCTGGATAGATGACCATAATCGGGCCGTTGCTACAAACGCGCAGACAATTGGCTTTGGTGCGAAAGATGCAACTTGGGCGATCGCCTGAAGGTTTATCTAATTTTAGTTCCTGTAAGCGTTTTTTTAGGTAGTTCCAAGCTTCCAGGCTGGCTTCTTTGTCGCAGCACTTGGGTACGGTTTGATCGGCACAGATAAAAATGTGCCTTTCGATTTGAGCTATTCCCAGGCTTTTCACGCAAGCGGCTAAGCTTGAGGTACATGATTCTTCGCTGTTTTGGCTGCTCTCTGAGGATTTAGAGGTGGCGATCGCGCTTGGTTCTCGATCGGACATAGGGCTAATGGCGTGAAACTTCGTCTCTATTTTCGCACTGTCTGGGGTAGGGAAGAAGGGGCTAGGGGCTAGGGGCTAGGGGCTAGGGGGAG
>NZ_CACA01000245.1:0-2609 GCF_000180455.1 Kamptonema sp. PCC 6506 | reverse complement strand
ACCAATTACCAATTACCAATTACCAATTACCAACTAACAACTAACAACTAACAACTAACAACTAACAACTAACAACTAACAACTAACAACTAACAACTAACAACTAACAACTAACAACTAACAATTACAAAAAGTTAATTCAGTTAGCGGCTCATTTGATATTAAAGGAACGGGCATTACTAGCACTTTGTCAACTCGGTTGCCGTCCATATCTACAACTTCAAGCCGTAATCCATTCCATTCAAAATGCTCCGCCGCAGTGGGGATGCGCCCTAAATTTGTAATCACAAAACCGCCCATTGTATGATAATTCCCTCTCTGATCTGAGGACAATTCCTCAAGGTCAAAAAGCTCAAAAAACTCTTCTACAGGTAACATTCCATCCAATAGCCAAGAACCATCTTCTCGTTGTACAGCTTGGGGTTCATCTTCATTTTCCACAGAGGGAATATCGCCAACAAGTTCAACTAAAATATCATTGAGCGTGACCAATCCTTGAATCACACCGTATTCATCAACCACTAAGGCAATGTGATTTGTAAACTGCTTGAAAAGTTCTAAAACTTTTAACCCGCGCGTACTTTCGGGTACAAATAGGGGTCGCCTCAATTGTGCTGTTAAGTCAAGAGCTTGACCGGCTAAACTGCGGGATAATAAATCAGTAACGTGAATTACACCAATCACATTATCAAGGCCACCTTGACAAACTGGAAAGCGGGAATGAGCACTATCGAGCATTTTTTGACGGTTTTCTTCTGCTGAGTCCTCTAAATCTAGCCAAACAATATCTGGTCTGGGGGTCATGAGGGCGCTGACTCTGCGATCGCCTAAACGAAATACTCTCTGAACCATATCTTGTTCTGCTTCTTCAAAGGTTCCTGCTTCAGTACCTTGCTCGATTAAAACCTTGATCTCTTCTTCGGTAACTTGTGGTTCTGTAGAGGGTGTAATCCCTAACAGCCTTAGTACCAAATCAGTTGAGTAGCTTAATAAGCTAACAGCAGGGGAGCCAATTTTTGAAAGCATCCGCATGGGAATGGCAACTAATGCGGCGATCGGTTCTGGGTTGTTCAAAGCTAGTCGCTTTGGCACTAATTCGCCAATAATCAGAGTTAGATAGGTGATCAGCAAAATTGAGATCAATGTAGCGATCGGCTGACTGTAGGGTGCAAGGAAGGGGATCTGATGGAAAATCGGCTCTACTCTCTTAGAGAAAGTGGTTTCACCAAAAGCACCGGAAACGATCGCCAGTAGGGTGATCCCAATTTGAACAGTCGGCAAGAACTGATTTGGGGCATTAGCCAGATCCAGCGCCACGCGGGCCTTCTTCGAGCCAGAATTAGCCATCTGTTGCAGTCGCACCTTCCGTACCGAGACGATGGCCATCTCTGACATCACGAACAGTCCATTGAGGGCGATCAGTAGCAGAACAATCAGAATGTCGATAGTTGAGGACATTTGTCAAATTATCTATGTTATGGTCGAGGCGCGTGGGACGGTTATAGTCGGGGAAATTTGGTTAGAGATATAGCTTAACCGGTCAAATTGACGGCATTTCACCCTTTCCATGCTCCCAGAGGAGTCTTTGTTAATCAAAGTTCTCTAGATATAGAGAAGGTAGCACCTTCTGTTGAACAGAAATGTATCATTAGTTCAGTTGCTCTCTTCGCAGCCTTCTAAAATGAACGGTGTTGTTATCATCCAAAATTGTAAAGTTTTTTTTCGGTGGCAGCGCATATAGCCAAACCGTGCTGTTATTCTCGCCTGTAGGAGCGATCGCGATGGGGAGGTTGGCGAAGTGAATCAAAAGTGCGATCGCTTACCGCTGAAAGTATTGCACTGGTGAGTAGTTATAGGAGGTGCGATCGCTATTTATTTTGAGGAGGCGTATTCTGCAATTTGAAATGTTTTCGGAAGTGAGTTTGAAAGAGGATATGGCTGAATACAATTTGCTCAAAGGAACTCCAGCAATTATAGTAGATTATTGCCCCGAACGTCGGGACAGGAAGATGGCTACGTTTTAGAGGTATTGAATGAAGAAGCTAAGGCGTTTACAGTTATTGCTGTAGCAGTTTCAAAAATTGAACCAATAGCGGTAAGTATGTCTTACTAGGCGATCGCTCTACGGAAACAATGCTAAATATTGAATATCTGACCAGCAAAGATGAGGAGTAATTATTTTGGAAGTTGAATACCGTCAGGCTTTTCTAAAAGATTTGAAGCAACTAAGGAGTGTTGATTGATATGATAGAAATGGAAAAAATTATGCAAGTCATTCGGACTATTGCTAGTGAATTCAAGCCAAATAAAATCATTTTATTTGGCTCCTATGCTTATGGAAATCCTCAAGATGACTCTGATGTTGATTTGTTAGTAATTTTACCATACGATGGAAGCAATTTTCGGAAAAGTTGGGAAATTTTAAATAAAGTTCAACCGAAGTTTGCCATAGATTTATTAGTGCGAACTCCTGTAGAGGTAGAACAACGCCTCGCCTGGAATGATTTTTTTCTGCGAGAAATCATGGAAAAAGGAAAGGTGATTTATGAATCCGCTAACAGTTGAATGGATTGATAAAGCTGAGGGTGATTTTACTACAGCTTTGCGGG
>NZ_CACA01000246.1:0-4208 GCF_000180455.1 Kamptonema sp. PCC 6506 | reverse complement strand
CAATTACCCATTACCCATTAACGTAGAGGAGCGATCGCAACTTCAATCCGGCGATTACGTTGGCGATTAGCCTCCGTTGTATTTTCCACCGACGGGCGACTTTCTCCATAGCCGATCGCCACCCAGTGATACTTCTCGCCAAGAGTCTTAGATAAATATTGTTCCACTGCCTGAGCCCTGGCAAAAGACAGATTTTGATTGTCCTTCACCTCCCCAGCATCGTCAGTATGCCCTGCAATGCGAACAGTAGCACCCTCATAGTTTTGCAAATCTGCAATCAAATTATCTAAAATTACGTTAGTTCCGGGGCGCAGAGCACTACTACCAACCTCAAACAAAACATCACTAGGGAGTGTCACCATCAGTGCATCCGCACTAAATACAGAACTGCGATCGCCACTAGATTCATCTGCATTATTAGCTTTAATGCCCGGAATCGGACTGCTATCCTTGCCAACAGCAGGCAAAGCAGGACTGGGCGCTGCGGCGGATGTCGATGTCCCTAACTCCTGTGACATCAATTCCAACCGCTTTTCTAAGCTTTCCGTAGGCTTACTACTGCCTAATTGTGTCTCCAGCGCCGCCGTGCGCCCGATCAGTGCATTTAATTCCCCTTGCAACTGTCTCAAGTCGGCTTGCAGTTTTTGCCTTTGTGTAGGAGTCAATTGCGAACTCGAAGGAGTGGGGATTGGTGAAGGAAGAATCGGACTCGGAGTTGGAGATAGGCGTTTCGGGCCCGCAGCCAGATTCTGAAATTGGCGTAGCAATTTTTCACTCAGAGGTATCTCAGTTCCAGCAGAGGGATATATTTGCGCGGCCGCTACCCCCAAAGCCCACGCAAAACCGCTTCCTACCCCCAGCAGCAGCAGTCGAAATATCAAGGACAGCACAAACAAGCCTGTTCCCGGCGACTTAGGGGCAGAACTCCGGGCGGCTGAAAATTTCTTTGGTGAAGATTTCACGGTTTTTCTCTTTCACTCTAGGGTAATAGCCCGACATTTTATAAAGCCTAGCAGAAGCTAGGCTTTTACTTTAGTCACAGAACTTTTCCTTTGCCAGTCTCCACTGTTTCCAGAAGGGTACTACTTTCCCCCTTGTCCTCTTCATAGCCAGCTTACAAAGACTTATGGCAACTGCCAAGACTCTTAAAACATTCCAAATTACTCAAATCTTTCGGCTGAGCCTGCTCCCTAACGAAGGAAGGACTCACAGCGAAGCCCTTATTTATATTCTATGTTCCTTTCCTTGCAGTAATTTCTCTTCCCTTCTTTCCCTAGTCCCTAACCCCTAACTGACGAAAGCAATTGCTCTATCATAGGACTTACACAAAAAACCCGGTTTCTGACCAAAATCATCGCTTTTTTCGAGAAATATTGACGCAGAAACCAGGTTTTTGACCGAGCGTGCGTAACTCCTATATCAGCTAATCTTACGAATCCCCGTGTATGCAAGACCGGGTAGTGTCAACCCTAACCAGCGATCGATGTATCGTTTTTAATCACCTTTTCCTTGATAGGTTGATTTCTTTCTTTTGTCCTCTAGTAAGAGCCTCTCTTAAAAATGTACCCAGTCTTATTTCCGACTAAGCAATTTCTACCTCATCGATAGTTCTTAATCTAGGTATCCAGGTAGACAATTTTACCAAACCATCTAATTTCTCGATGCTCTTATTAGGAGCTAAAACCATCTCCACCAGATCTGGCATTTCTTGCCAACATTCAGGACAGAACCAGTAAACGCTATTATGACGAGCGTGGCGGAGTAATTGAGAGGAGCAACAAGGGCAAGTATTCATGATATTTCTTAAACCAGATTTAGAACAGATTGATAATTGATTTCCACAAAAAAGTTACTAATGCGAAGAGAACACCTTGACTCTAGTTAAAGTCTGAGTATTCCTATTTCAACCGGGATGTATGTAAATAGTTATATTTGATACCAAATAGGCATCTTTTATACGATCCCTGACATATAATTGAAGTTATATATAAAATATGAAGAACTCGTGAAGGATAAGAAGATTGTTACAAAAGGTAAAATAATTTCACAATCCAGATTTACTCTTCGCTCCAACCCAGAACTTTTGCCATCTGAACAGGCAAGGTCAGCGGTTCAAAAGGCTTATAAATAACACTCACAACTCCCAAACTAGCAAAGTATGCACAGTCACCGGGCATTACCTTAGCAGTCAATAAAATTACCGGGATATGCTTGGTAGCACTATTAGCTTGTAACTGTTGAAAAGTAGTCGGGCCATCTTGGTCAGGCATCATCACATCCAAAAGAATAGCATCCGGCTGCTCAAGAATAGCTTTAGCCAGACCCTCTCCTCCAGAACTAGCCGTCAGGACTTCCCAGCCCCCCACCAGTTCTAGACTGACTTGAGCTACCTCCCGAACATCTTCTGCATCATCAATTACCAAGATCCGCTTTGGATTTAAGCTTAACATCTTTACTTAATATCTTTATGAGAGAGGGAAATTATTCTTAAAGCTTAGAGGGGCTTTGTGAAAAACCCGTGAATTATAGCTAGGGACTAGGGGCGCTTAGGCTAAGGACTAGGGAAGAAGGGAATAGAATCAGCAGGTTGCAGGTAATCCTGTGTTTGTGCCTGAACAAAATTTGCTCTGCATTATCTCTCTAGCTTTTTGTCAGTAATTATAAAAAAATTCAAGGTTTTGACGGATTTTTAAATATGTTTTTATTCGGATTCATGAGTTCGTCTTCGAGCCTTAAACTCCCATGACGCGATCGCGCCCAGCAGCTTTAGCTCGGTAAAGCGCCTCATCAGCAGCTCGATACAAAGCCTGCAAATCATTGCCATCAGATGGATACTCGGCAATACCAGCACTGAAACTGACTCGAAACTTACGGTCATCAGTATCTACAAATTCTTCACTCCTCCAATTAATTAGAACATCCTCAATGCTCTTGATCGCGTCCCGCTTTGCCATCCCGTACATTCCTACAACAAATTCCTCACCGCCCCAACGAGCCACCACATCTTGACCGCCAAAGGTTCGGAGCAATAATTCTCCCAAGCGCCGCAGCACTGTATCCCCCATCGCATGGCCATACTCATCGTTAACCTGCTTGAAGCAGTCTAAATCCAGCAGAGCAAAGCACAGGGATTGGTTGTGGCGATCGGCTAAGTGCAAAAATTGACTCAGGTCTTGAGTGGAACGGCGGCGGTTAGCAACTCCTGTCAGGGCATCGGTTTCAGCTCTGCTACGGAGTAGCTGGCTGCGCTCTAAACGATTGAAAATGCGGTTTACCAGTTCTGGGCCGACTATCGGTTTGGTTACGTAGTCATCTCCTCCAGCCGCAAAGACTTGATGTACCGTCTTGGCATCAGTATGGGCGGTGAGAAATAATATGGGTACTCCGCTCCAACGGGGATCGTTGCGAACGGTGAGACACAGCTCGATTCCTGTCAAATAAGGCATTTCAATGTCTAGAATTAACAGGTCGGGTACGACCACTTCTAGGGTTTCCCAAAACTGTCGCGGGTCATCCAGGGTTAAAGTTTTTACCCCCCAAGGTTCTAGCAATAACCGCAGAGCTGCTAGCATATAGGGGTCATCGTCTACTACCATGACTTTAGCTTCGGCAGTGCGGGAACGTCTGATCGCATCTAGCACTACCTCGATCGCCTGAGCCGGCAGCACTGGTTTCTGTAAAAATGCCCTTCCTCCTAGCCTAGCCACTTGTACTCGCTCAGTAAAATTGCCATGACGAGCGAACACCACTACAGGTACGGGCGGTGTGAGGTTGGTGAAGTCTGCGAGTAATTGATAGGAACTTTCCAGTCTAGTTATACTTTCTGACTCTGAGCTATCCCATCTTTGCTGATGCTGTTTGCAACTAGCAGTCGTTGGGCAATTAATCTTTTCGCTTTCTTTTTTCCCCTGCTCGAAAGTTTGCTGGCGATCGCCTTCCCTACTACCCCGTTCGCCATCATTAAGATTGAGGTCAATGAGTACAACGTCTGGATATAATGAATTACCGTTCCTGTTAGACGAACAGAAAGCCTCTCTCGCTACTGACAAATTCCTGACAACTTCCGTCCTCAGACCTTGCCTGTTTGCCTCTACAACTAACTCGTCAGTAAAAGACTCATCCTCATCCACGATCAGCAGCAAGGGAGATGGCGAGGAGAGGGAGGAGAGAGAGGATGGGGAGGATGGGGAAGGTGGGGAGGATAGGGA